>NZ_JBOGBT010000052.1:0-45231 GCF_051656365.1 Silvania sp.
GATTAGCCTGGTCGTGATTAGCGTGGTGGTGATTATTATCCCACCGTGCGGGGCTGCACTTGGACGAGGAAAGGCTTAGAAATCAAGCCTTAACGAACTAAGACCCCCGCACCGAAAGGTCCGGGGGTTTTTTTATGACCTTAAAATATAACTGAGGAGCAGATGATGTCCGATAGCATAAAATTCTGTTTCTACCGATTTACGACGGGGAACTAACTATGAATGGCGCACAGTGGGTAGTACATGCGTTGCGAGCGCAGGGTGTCGAGACAATCTTCGGTTACCCGGGTGGCGCAATTATGCCGATTTATGATGCATTGTATGACGGCGGCGTGGAACATCTGTTGTGCCGACATGAGCAGGGTGCGGCGATGGCGGCCATTGGTTATGCACGCGCAACGGGTAAAACCGGCGTCTGTATGGCGACCTCCGGCCCGGGCGCAACCAATCTGATCACCGGCCTGGCTGATGCGCTGCTTGATTCCGTTCCTGTTGTGGCCATCACCGGCCAGGTAGCCTCCCCTCTTATTGGTACTGACGCATTTCAGGAAGTGGACGTTCTCGGTTTGTCACTGGCTTGTACTAAACACAGTTTCCTCGTGCAATCTCTCGAAGAGCTCCCGCGCGTCATGGCGGAAGCCTTTGAGGTGGCAAACTCAGGCCGTCCTGGTCCGGTTCTGATCGATATTCCTAAAGACGTTCAGATTGCTGTGGGCGATCTGGAGCCACACTTCTCTACTGTCGAGAGCGACGGCACTTTCCCGTTCGCTGAGGTCGACGAAGCCAGTCAGATGTTGGTGCAGGCGAAAAAACCTGTTCTCTACGTTGGCGGTGGCGTCGGTATGGCACAGGCGGTTCCCGCCCTGCGCGAGTTTATCGCCACAACCCAAATGCCTGCGACTTGTACCTTGAAAGGGCTGGGCGCGGTTGATGCCGACTATCCGTACTACCTCGGGATGCTGGGGATGCATGGTACGAAAGCGGCAAACCTCGCCGTGCAGGAGTGCGATCTGTTAATCGCCGTGGGTGCGCGCTTTGATGATCGCGTAACCGGCAAGTTGAATACCTTCGCGCCGAATGCAAAAGTCATTCATATGGATATCGACCCGGCAGAAATGAACAAACTGCGCCAGACCCATGTGGCGTTGCAGGGCGACCTCAATGCGCTGTTGCCAGCCTTACAGCAGCCTTTAGCGATTGACGCGTGGCGTCAGCACGCCGCTGAGATGCGCGGTGAGCATGCCTGGCGCTACGATCATCCGGGCGAAGCCATCTATGCGCCGCTGCTGCTGAAGCAGCTGTCTGATCGCAAACCGGCAGACAGCGTGGTGACCACCGACGTGGGCCAGCATCAGATGTGGTCGGCCCAGCACATGACCTACACGCGCCCGGAAAACTTCATCACCTCAAGCGGGTTAGGCACGATGGGCTTCGGTCTGCCTGCCGCCGTGGGTGCCCAGGTAGCACGCCCGAACGATACGGTGATCTGCGTCTCCGGTGATGGTTCATTTATGATGAACGTGCAGGAGCTGGGCACCATCAAGCGCAAGCAGTTACCGGTGAAAATCGTGCTGCTGGATAACCAGCGTTTAGGCATGGTGCGCCAGTGGCAGCAGCTCTTTTTTGAGGAGCGTTACAGCGAAACCACCCTCACCGATAACCCCGATTTTCTCGTTCTGGCCAGCGCTTTCGGTATCCCTGGCCAGCACATCACCCGTAAAGACCAGGTTGAAGCGGCACTTGATGAAATGCTGTCAAGCAAGGGGCCTTACCTGCTTCATGTCTCAATCGACGAGCTTGAGAATGTCTGGCCGTTGGTGCCGCCCGGCGCCAGTAACTCACAAATGCTGGAGAAATTATCATGATGCATCATCAGGTCGCCGTGCTGGCTCGCTTCAACCCGGAAACGTTAGAACGTGTATTGCGCGTGGTACGCCATCGTGGATTCCAGATTTGTTCGATGAATATGGAAACCGCCACCGATGCCCAGAACATAAATATTGAATTGACCGTTGCCAGCCAGCGCCCCGTCGACTTACTGTTTAGCCAGTTGAGCAAATTGGTCGACGTCGCCCGGGTTGAGATCCAGCAGCGTGCAGCCTCATCACAAACACAACAAATCCGCGCCTGAGCGCAAAAGGAAGAGAAATGACGACGAAAAAAGCTGATTTCATTTGGTCCAATGGTGAGATGATCCGCTGGGAGGACGCTAAAGTCCACGTGATGTCCCACGCCCTGCACTACGGTACTTCTGTGTTTGAAGGTATCCGTTGCTACGATTCTCACAAAGGTCCAGTGGTGTTCCGCCACCGCGAACACATGCAGCGTCTGCGTGACTCAGCCAAAATTTATCGCTTCCCGGTTTCTCAGAGCGTTGACGAGCTGATGGAGGCCTGCCGCGCCGTCATTCGTAAAAACAGCCTGACCAGCGCCTATATTCGCCCACTGGTGTTCGTGGGGGATGTCGGTATGGGCGTCAACCCGCCAGCAGGTTACACCACCGATGTGATCATCGCAGCGTTCCCGTGGGGGGCATACCTGGGTGCAGAAGCGCTGGAGCAAGGGATCGATGCCATGGTCTCCTCCTGGAACCGCGTGGCACCAAACACCATCCCTACCGCCGCAAAAGCGGGCGGTAACTACCTCTCTTCTCTGCTGGTTGGCAGCGAAGCGCGCCGTCACGGCTACCAGGAAGGGATCGCGCTGGATGTGAACGGCTACATCTCCGAAGGTGCGGGCGAGAACCTCTTCGAGGTGAAAGACGGCATTCTGTTCACTCCGCCGTTCACCTCATCTGCTCTGCCGGGCATCACCCGTGACGCTATCATCAAGCTGGCGCAGGATCTGGGGATCGAAGTGCGTGAGCAGGTGCTTTCCCGCGAATCGCTGTATCTTGCAGATGAAGTCTTCATGTCCGGCACCGCGGCAGAGATCACCCCGGTACGCAGCGTTGACGGTATTCAGGTCGGTGAAGGCCGCCGTGGTCCGGTCACCAAACGTATTCAGGACGCTTTCTTTGGCCTCTTCACCGGTGAAACCGAAGATAAATGGGGTTGGTTGGATCAGGTTAACTAATACGCTTAAATATGGGACGGCACGCACCGTCCCATTTACCAGATAGACGGGAGTAAATAACGCATGCCTAAGTACCGTTCCGCCACCACCACTCATGGCCGCAATATGGCGGGTGCCCGCGCGCTGTGGCGCGCCACCGGGATGACCGACGCCGACTTCGGTAAGCCGATCATTGCCGTGGTCAACTCTTTTACCCAGTTCGTACCGGGTCACGTTCACCTTCGCGATCTCGGGAAGCTGGTTGCCGAACAGATTGAAGCTTCTGGCGGCGTGGCAAAAGAGTTTAATACCATCGCCGTGGATGACGGGATCGCGATGGGGCACGGGGGCATGCTTTATTCACTGCCGTCGCGCGAGCTAATTGCCGACTCGGTGGAGTACATGGTTAACGCCCACTGCGCCGATGCGATGGTCTGTATCTCCAACTGCGACAAAATCACCCCGGGGATGCTGATGGCCTCCCTGCGTCTGAACATTCCGGTGATCTTCGTCTCCGGTGGCCCAATGGAAGCAGGTAAGACCAAGCTTTCCGATAAAATCATCAAGCTCGACCTGGTTGACGCGATGATTCAGGGCGCCGACCCGAAAGTGTCCGACGAACAGAGCGAACAGGTTGAGCGTTCTGCGTGCCCGACCTGCGGCTCTTGTTCCGGTATGTTCACCGCCAACTCGATGAACTGTCTGACCGAAGCGCTGGGCTTATCCCAGCCGGCGAATGGTTCACTGCTGGCCACGCACGCCGATCGTAAAGCGCTGTTCCTCAGTGCCGGTAAGCGCATCGTTGAACTGACCAAACGCTACTATGAGCAGGATGATGTCAGCGCACTGCCGCGCAATATCGCCAACAAAGCGGCGTTTGAAAACGCCATGACGCTGGATATCGCCATGGGCGGTTCCACTAACACCGTTCTGCACCTGTTGGCTGCTGCGCAGGAAGCAGAAATTGATTTCACCATGACCGACATCGATCAGCTGTCCCGCAAAGTGCCGCAGCTGTGTAAGGTCGCGCCAAGCACCCCTAAATACCACATGGAAGATGTTCACCGTGCTGGTGGCGTGCTGGGGATCCTGGGCGAGCTGGATCGCGCTGGACTGTTGAACCGTGAGGTGAAAAACATTCTTGGCCTGACGTTGCCGCAAACATTGGATCAGTACGACGTCATGCTGACCAAAGACGAAGCCGTGAAAAGCATGTTCCGCGCGGGCCCGGCGGGTATTCGTACTACCCAGGCGTTCTCGCAGGATTGTCGTTGGGATACCCTGGATGACGATCGCGCTGAAGGCTGCATCCGCTCGCTGGAACATGCTTACAGCAAAGATGGTGGCCTGGCGGTGCTGTACGGCAACGTGGCCGAAAATGGCTGTATCGTAAAAACCGCAGGTGTGGATGACAGCATCCTCAAATTTACCGGTCCGGCAAAAGTCTATGAAAGCCAGGACGATGCGGTAGAAGCCATTCTCGGCGGTAAAGTGGTCGCCGGAGATGTGGTGGTGATCCGTTATGAAGGGCCGAAAGGCGGACCGGGGATGCAGGAGATGCTTTACCCGACCACCTTCCTCAAATCGATGGGTCTGGGCAAAGCCTGCGCTCTGATCACCGATGGTCGTTTCTCTGGCGGGACATCGGGACTTTCCATTGGTCACGCTTCACCGGAAGCGGCCAGCGGCGGTAACATTGCGCTGATTGAAGATGGCGACCTGATTGCGATTGATATTCCGAATCGCGGCATTCAGCTGCAGCTGAGCGATCGGGAGCTGGCAGCCCGTCGTGAAGCGCAGGAAGCGCGCGGGGATCAAGCCTGGACGCCGAAAGATCGGCAGCGTGAAGTTTCCTTCGCCCTGCGCGCTTACGCGACCCTCGCCACCAGTGCAGATAAAGGCGCTGTACGCGATAAATCCAAACTTGGGGGCTAATGATGGCCGAATCCCAACCCTTATCCGCCGCCCCTGAAGGGGCGGAATATCTCCGGGCGGTGCTGCGTGCACCGGTCTATGAAGCGGTACAGGTTACACCGCTGCAAACGATGGAGAAGCTGTCCTCGCGACTGGATAACGTTATCCTGGTGAAACGCGAAGACAGGCAGCCGGTGCACAGCTTCAAGCTGCGCGGTGCCTACGCAATGATGGCCGGGCTGACTGAAGAGCAAAAAGCGCGTGGTGTGATTACAGCGTCTGCGGGCAACCATGCTCAGGGCGTCGCTTTCTCTGCCGCGCGTCTGGGGCTAAAAGCCTTGATCGTTATGCCGGTAGCGACTGCCGATATCAAAGTGGATGCGGTACGTGGTTTTGGTGGCGAAGTCTTACTGCACGGCGCCAACTTTGACGAAGCGAAAGCCAAAGCGATTGAACTGTCGCAGCAGCAGGGCTTCACTTGGGTACCGCCGTTCGACCATCCGATGGTGATCGCCGGACAGGGTACCCTGGCACTGGAGCTGCTGCAGCAGGACGCCCATCTCGATCGCGTGTTTGTGCCGGTCGGCGGTGGCGGTCTGGCGGCAGGCGTCGCGGTGCTGATTAAACAGCTGATGCCGCAAATCAAAGTCATTGCTGTGGAAGCAGAAGATTCCGCCTGCCTGAAGGCGGCGCTGGACGCCGGACATCCGGTGGATCTGCCGCGTGTGGGTTTGTTTGCCGAAGGCGTGGCGGTGAAGCGCATCGGGGATGAAACCTTCCGCGTTTGCCGGGAGTATCTCGACGACATCATTACCGTCGACAGCGATGCAATCTGCGCGGCGATGAAAGACCTGTTCGAAGATGTGCGTGCGGTGGCGGAGCCATCGGGCGCGCTGGCGCTGGCAGGGATGAAAAAATACATCGCTCAGCATAACATTCGCGGTGAACGTCTGGCGCACGTTCTGTCGGGTGCCAACGTTAACTTCCACGGCCTGCGCTACGTCTCTGAACGCTGCGAGTTAGGTGAACAACGTGAAGCGCTACTGGCCGTGACCATCCCGGAAGAAAAAGGCAGCTTCCTGAAGTTCTGCCAGCTGCTGGGTGGCCGTTCGGTAACGGAATTTAACTATCGCTTTGCTGATGCCAAAGACGCCTGCATTTTTGTCGGCGTGCGTCTGAGTCGCGGGCTCGAAGAGCGCAAGGAGATCCTCTCCCTGCTGCACGAAGGCGGCTACAGCGTGGTGGATCTGTCTGACGACGAAATGGCGAAGCTGCACGTGCGCTATATGGTTGGCGGGCGTCCGTCGAAGCCGTTACAGGAACGTCTGTTCAGCTTCGAGTTCCCGGAATCCCCCGGCGCGTTACTGAAATTCCTGCATACCCTGGGTACGCACTGGAATATCTCCCTGTTCCACTACCGCAGCCACGGCACTGACTTCGGTCGCGTGCTGGCGGCATTCGAACTGGGCGAGCACGAGCCAGATTTCGAAACGCGGCTCAACGAGCTGGGTTATGACTGTCACGATGAGACGCACAACCCGGCGTTCAGGTTCTTCCTTGCGGGTTAGTGATTAGGTAACAATTTCCAGAACGCATCAATGAGCGGCTCATGTAGCCGCTTTTTTTGTGCGCAGACACCAAGCTCAAACGGCGTTTTTTCATCGCTACGCTCTAAAATCATCACCCTGTTGCGCACCGGCTCCGGGCTGTTTTCCAGCACGATTTCCGGCAGCAGCGCCACGCCGCAGCCGAGCGCCACCATCGACACCATCGCCTCATGCCCGCCCACCGTGGCATAAATCGATGGATTGCTGATCTTGTGACGGCGAAACCACAGTTCGATGCGACGACGCACCGGACCCTGATCGGCCATGATAAAGGGCACCGTTGACCAGTCAGGTTCGTCGACCGACACCTGATTACGCACCGGGCACGGCAGCGCCGGGGCGATCAAGACCACCGCCAGATTCTCCAGCATCGAGAACGCCACCGCGCCCGGCAGGGTTTCCGGCTTGCCGGCAATCGCCAGATCGGCTTCGTTGGTCACCACTTTTTCCATCGCGTCGGCGGCATCGCCGGTGGTGAGTTTAATTTCTACCGAGGGATGTTCGGCGCGAAAGCGGTCGAGTATCGGCGGCAGATGGCTGTATGCCGCCGTCACCGAGCAAAAGATATGCAGTTCGCCAGAGAGCGACGGGCCCTGCTGATCGATAGTGTGGCGCAGCTGCTGATACTGCAATAGCGTTTGCTGGGCAAAAGTGCGTAGCTCTTCCCCTGCTTCAGTGAGCGTGACCGTGCGGTTATCGCGCACAAATAGCGGCTGACCGAGGTCCTCTTCCAGGCGCTGAATCTGTCGGGAGAGCGTTGATGGGCTGACGTGCATCGCCCGCGCGCTGCGGCCAAAATGGCGGCTATCCGCCAGATGCAGGAACATTTTCAGATCGCGTAAATCCACCGCTGACACCCCACGATTTTACGTTGCAGAAATTGCAACGTGACGTTGTGAATATATCAATTTCCGCAATAAATTTCCTGTCATATAGTAAGTTCATTCTCGCATAAGCGAACCGAACAATAAGACAGTACAACATCACGAGGTATCACCATGGCTAACTACTTCAACACACTGAACCTGCGTCAGCAGCTGGCGCAACTGGGCAAATGCCGCTTCATGGCGCGCGATGAATTTGCTGATGGCGCAAGCTACCTTCAGGGTAAAAAAGTGGTCATCGTTGGCTGTGGCGCACAGGGCCTGAACCAGGGCCTTAACATGCGTGACTCCGGTCTGGATATCTCTTACGCCTTGCGTAAAGAAGCGATTGCTGAGAAGCGCGCTTCATGGCGCAAAGCGACCGAAAACGGTTTCAAAGTCGGTACCTACGAAGAGCTGATCCCGCAGGCGGACCTGGTGGTTAACCTGACGCCGGACAAACAGCACTCCGACGTTGTGCGTTCCGTACAGCCGCTGATGAAAGACGGCGCCGCCCTGGGTTATTCCCACGGTTTCAACATTGTTGAAGTGGGCGAGCAGATCCGTAAAGACATCACCGTCGTCATGGTGGCACCGAAGTGCCCGGGTACCGAAGTCCGTGAAGAGTACAAACGTGGTTTCGGTGTCCCGACGCTGATCGCGGTTCACCCGGAAAACGATCCAAAAGGCGAAGGCATGGCGATTGCGAAAGCCTGGGCAGCTGCAACCGGTGGCCACCGTGCGGGCGTGCTGGAATCCTCCTTCGTGGCAGAAGTGAAATCTGACCTGATGGGCGAGCAAACAATTCTGTGCGGTATGCTGCAGGCGGGCTCTCTGCTGTGCTTCGACAAGCTGGTGGAAGAAGGCACCGACCCGACTTACGCAGAAAAACTGATTCAGTTCGGCTGGGAAACCATCACCGAAGCGCTGAAGCAGGGCGGTATCACCCTGATGATGGATCGTCTGTCTAATCCGGCGAAACTGCGTGCTTATGCGCTGTCCGAACAGCTGAAAGAGATTATGGCGCCGCTGTTCCAGAAACACATGGACGACATCATCTCCGGCGAGTTCTCTTCCGGCATGATGGCTGACTGGGCCAATGACGACAAAAACCTGCTGACCTGGCGTGAAGAGACCGGTAAAACCGCGTTCGAAACCGCTGCACAGTTTGACGGCAAAATCAGTGAGCAGGAATACTTTGATAAAGGCGTTCTGATGATTGCCATGGTGAAAGCAGGCGTTGAGCTGGCATTCGAAACCATGGTTGATTCCGGCATCATCGAAGAGTCCGCTTACTATGAATCACTGCACGAGCTGCCGCTGATTGCGAACACCATCGCCCGTAAGCGTCTGTATGAAATGAACGTGGTTATCTCTGATACCGCGGAGTACGGTAACTATCTGTTCTCTTACGCTTGCGTACCGCTGCTGACAGAGTTCATGACTACCCTGCAGGCAGGCGATCTCGGTAAAGCTGTTGCAGATGGCGCAGTAGACAACGCCCAGCTGCGTGACGTAAACGAAGCGATTCGCAGCCATGCGATCGAGAGCGTAGGTCATAAACTGCGTGGCTACATGACCGATATGAAACGTATCGCGGTAGCAGGCTAATAAAAGTCGTCGGGTGGCGCTTCGCTTACTCGACCTAGAACATGAAAAGCCCGGTAGGCGCTAGCGCCACCGGGTTTTTTATATTAGTTACGATACAACACTTTGATGATGTGGTATCCGAACTGGGTGTGCAGTGGGCCAGTTGGCTCCAGCACCGGGCAAGAGAACACGACTTTATCGAACGCCGGAACCATCTGGCCCTGACGGAATTCACCTAAGTGGCCGCCTTTTTTACCGGACGGGCAGGTGGAGTGTTTCTTCGCCAGCTTCTCGAAGTCACCGCCGTTCTTAATCTGCTCCAGAAGTTCCAGAGCCAGTTTTTCTTCTTTAACAAGGATATGCAGTGCTGCTGCTGTTTTTGCCATGATGTGCGCCTTCAAAGCGGGAAATATGGCTGGCGATTTTAGCATGGCTTATCGTCGAAATAGCACCTTGATGATGTGGTAACCGAATTTGGTTTTCACCGGTCCGTAGGGTTTTGACAGTGGACAACTAAAGACGGCCTCATCAAATGGCTTCACCATCATCCCCTGCTTAAACTCCCCCAGATCGCCGCCGTTGCGCCCGGTCGGACAGCGGGAGTAGCGTTTGGCCAGATGATCGAAGCTGATGCCGCGTTCAAGCTTGGCAAGGATCTCCTGTGCCAGCTTCTCTTCTTTTACCAGAATGTGCAGGGCCGCTGCGGTCTTTTTCATGGTTCTGCTCTCGGGGTTTATCGCTTTTCTTCACTTTATCATTAGCCGGTAAATCTGCGCCCGGCTTTCTGCTACAATCCCCACCCCGTTCGAAGATTGAGCAATATTCCTATGCGTTTAAACCCTGGACAACAACAAGCGGTCGAATTTGTTACTGGACCATGCCTGGTGCTGGCAGGGGCTGGTTCCGGTAAAACCCGCGTGATTACCAATAAAATCGCCCACCTGATCCGTGGTTGTGGCTATCAGGCACGCCATATCGCGGCGGTGACCTTTACCAACAAAGCCGCGCGTGAGATGAAAGAGCGCGTCGGGCAAACGCTGGGACGTAAAGAGGCACGTGGCCTGATGATCTCCACCTTCCATACGCTGGGCCTGGATATCATTAAGCGCGAATACGCCGCCCTGGGAATGAAATCGAACTTTTCTCTGTTTGACGACACCGATCAGGTTGCGCTGCTCAAGGAACTCACAGAAGGCTTGATTGAAGACGACAAAGTGGTGCTGCAGCAGCTGATCTCGACGATCTCTAACTGGAAGAACGATCTAATGGATCCCGCCCAGGCAGCGGTGAGTGCCAAAGGCGAGCGGGATCGGATCTTCGCCCACTGCTACAGCCTGTACCACGATCACCTCAAGGCCTGCAATGTGCTGGATTTTGACGACCTGATCCTGCTGCCCACGCTGTTGCTGCAACGTAATGAAGAGGTGCGCGAGCGCTGGCAGAACAAGATCCGCTATCTGCTGGTGGATGAATACCAGGACACCAACACCAGTCAGTACGAGCTGGTGAAATTGCTGGTAGGACAGCGGGCACGTTTTACCGTGGTGGGCGACGACGATCAATCAATCTACTCCTGGCGCGGCGCTCGTCCGCAAAATCTGGTGCTGTTGAGCAAGGATTTCCCGGCTCTGCAGGTCATCAAGCTGGAGCAAAATTACCGCTCATCGGGGCGTATTCTGAAAGCGGCAAACATCCTGATCGCCAATAACCCGCATGTCTTCGAAAAACGCCTCTTCTCCGAGCTGGGCTACGGCAGCGAACTGAAGGTATTAAGCGCCAATAACGAAGATCATGAAGCCGAGCGCGTGGCTGGCGAGCTGATCGCGCATCACTTTATTAATAAAACTAATTATAAAGATTACGCCATTCTCTATCGCGGCAATCATCAGTCGCGGGTCTTTGAAAAGATGCTGATGCAGAACCGTATCCCGTACAAAATTTCTGGCGGGACGTCGTTCTTCTCACGCCCTGAAATCAAAGATCTGCTCGCCTACCTGCGGGTGCTGACCAATCCAAATGATGACAGCGCCTTTTTACGCATCGTGAACACGCCGAAGCGCGAGATTGGCCCGGCAACATTGCAAAAACTCGGCGAGTGGGCGATGACCCGCAACAAAAGCTTATTTACTGCCAGCTTCGATATGGGGCTGAGCCAGACGCTGGCTGGACGTGGCTATGAATCGCTGACGCGCTTTACCCACTGGTTGGGCGAGATCCAACAGCTGAGTGAGCGTGAGCCCATTTCCGCAGTACGCGATTTGATCCGCGGCATTGACTATGAGTCCTGGCTGTATGAGACCTCGGCCAGCCCGAAAGCGGCAGAAATGCGGATGAAAAACGTCAATCAGCTCTTTAGCTGGATGACCGAGATGCTGGAAGGATCGGATATCGATGAGCCGATGACTCTGACTCAGGTCGTTACGCGTTTTACGCTGCGGGATATGATGGAGCGCGGTGAAAGCGAGGAGGAAGCGGATCAGGTGCAGCTGATGACGCTCCATGCGTCCAAGGGACTTGAGTTCCCGTACGTTTACCTGGTGGGCATGGAAGAGGGCTTACTGCCGCATCAGAGCAGCATCGAAGAAGAGAACGTCGATGAGGAGCGCCGTCTGGCCTACGTGGGCATTACGCGTGCGCAGAAAGAGCTGACGTTTACCCTCTGCAAAGAGCGCCGTCAGTATGGCGAAACGGTACGTCCGGAGCCAAGCCGTTTCCTGCTGGAGTTGCCGCAGGACGACATCATCTGGGAGCAGGAGCGAAAAGTGATTACCGCTGAGGAGCGAATGCATAAAGGCCAGGCCAGTATCGCTAATATTCGGGCGATGATGGAGAAAGCCAAAGGTCGTTAGTGTTGAAGGCCCGGCAGGCATAGCGCCACCGGGCGAATAGCGGATTACTGAACGTCCAGCACCCAGTGCACATAGCTCTGCCACTGACATTCCTGCTCGATCATTTCTGATGCCAGCGGGTGATTATCCAGCCACTTTTCTGGCATCGTCAGCTCGAGCTTTTCACCTGCCACATTCATTGTAATGGCTGGAAGCAAATCATCCCGACGGCGACTGGCAAAGATTATCGCCAGACGTAGCAGACGACAAAGATGTTCCGCCACGCGCGGCGGCACCGCATTTTGCTGGTGGAGCGAAGAGAGGTCAACGGGGTTAGTTTGGTTTAAAACCAGCGTCGCCAGCAGTTTCTTTTGCGCGGGGGTAAAGCCGGGCAGATCGAGGTTGCGAACCATGTAGGCGGCATGCTGCGGGGCTTGCTTAAAATCTACGCTCAGACCTATCTCATGCAGCTGACAGGCGCTTAACAACAGTTCGCGGCTGATGGGCTCAAGATGCCACTCATCTTCAACCTGATCGAGAAAAATCACCGCAAGATTCGCCACCCGGTGCGCCTGTTCGATATCCACCATGAACCGACGCTGAACATTGCGCAGCGTATGGTTGCGAATATCCTGATCCACCGCCAGATGCAGCATGCCGTAGACCAGACCTTCCCGCAACGCACCCCCCGCAAGGGTCATGCACTGAATGTTCAGCTCGGTGAAAATAGCAATCAGAATCGCCAGCCCGCTGGGGAATACCAGCGCGCGCTCCAGCGTGAGACCTTCGATTTCCAGCTCTTCCAGGCGTCCACAATGGATGGCGCGCTGCTTCAGCTGCTGGAGTTTGGCCAGTGTGATGCGCTCGTCCATCCCCTGCGCCATCATGATTTCCTGCAGCGCCTGCACCGTGCCAGAGGCACCGACGCAGACTTTCCAGCCATGGTAACGCAGCGCATTGGTCACCGGACGTAAGACTTCCCGTGCGGCTTTTTCGGCTTCATCGAAGTTTTCTTGCGCCAGGTTGCGATCGGTAAAGTAGCGCTCAAGCCAGGTAACGCAGCCCATCGACAGGCTATTCAGGGAGGTGGCCTGCGCCCCGTTACCCGTGACCAGTTCCGTGCTTGCGCCGCCGATATCAACGACAAGACGATGTTCATCGCCACCGGTGGTATGCGCCACACCCTGGTAAATAAGCCTGGCCTCTTCTTGACCGCTGATCACATGGACAGGACAGCCCAGGATCGCCTCTGCGGACGCAATAAACTCCCCGGCATTCACCGCCAACCGCAGGGTTGCCGTCGCGACAACGCGAATTTGCAGGGAGGGAATATCTTGCAGGCGTTCAGCAAAGAGACGCAGACATTGCCAGCCGCGCTCCATTGCTTCAGGAGAGAGATGATTATTGGCGCCGAGGCCCGCTGCGAGGCGGACCTTGCGCTTAATACGCGTCAGCGTCTGAATGCTTCCCGCCACCTCGCGCACAACCAGCATATGAAAACTATTCGAACCCAAATCAATAGCTGCATAGAGCGAGGCGGAACGGAGCATATTTTTTAGCCTGAACGACGACGATTACGCGGTGCGCTGGAACGGCGCGGGCCATTGCCGGAACGCGCGCGAGTCAGGCGCTTCGGCGGTGGTAACTCACTCATCAGGGCATCCGGGTTGTACTTGCTGACCGGAATGGAGTGCCCGATATAGGTTTCAATCGCCGGCAGGTTCAGCGCGTACTCTTCACAGGCGAGGCTGATTGAGTTGCCGCTGGCACCTGCACGACCAGTACGGCCGATACGGTGAACGTAATCTTCGCAGTCATCAGGCAGGTCATAATTGAAGACGTGCGTTACGGCCGGAATGTGCAGACCACGTGCGGCAACGTCCGTTGCTACCAGAATATCCAGATCGCCACGGGTGAACTCTTCAAGAATGCGCAGACGTTTTTTCTGTGCAACATCGCCGGTCAACAGACCTACGCGGTGTCCGTCTGCAGCCAGGTGGCCCCAGATATCTTCGCAGCGGTGCTTGGTGTTGGCGAAAACGATCGCACGGTCTGGCCACTCTTCTTCAATCAGCGTCTGCAGCAGGCGCATTTTTTCGTCGTTAGAAGGGTAGAAGAGTTCTTCTTTAATACGGTGGCCGGTTTTCTGTTCCGGTTCTACTTCGACGTACTCGGCGTTGTTCATCTGCTCGAACGCCAGTTCGCGCACGCGATAGGACAGCGTTGCGGAGAACAGCATGTTCAGGCGCTGGTTCGCGACAGGCATACGACGGAACAGCCAGCGAATATCTTTAATAAAGCCCAGATCGTACATGCGATCGGCTTCATCCAGCACCACAACCTGGATCGCGCCAAGGTTGATGTGATTCTGTTTGGCGTAGTCGATAAGGCGGCCTGTGGTGCCGATCAGAATATCGACGCCGCTTTCCAGCACTTTCAGCTGTTTGTCATAACCGTCACCGCCGTAGGCCAGGCCGAGTTTCAAGCCAGTGGCTTGCGCCAGAGGTTCTGCGTCAGCATGGATCTGTACCGCCAGTTCTCGCGTCGGGGCCATGATCAGCGCGCGCGGTTGGTTAACTTTACGGTCAGCAATTGTCGGGTGAGAAAGTAAATAATGAAACGTTGACGTTAAAAACGCCATCGTTTTGCCAGTACCGGTTTGCGCCTGCCCTGCAACATCGCGACCTGCCAGCGTGAGCGGGAGGGCGAGAGCCTGAATGGGCGTGCAGTTATGAAACCCTTTGTTTTCAAGGGCTTCAATGACTTTTGGGTGCAGGGCGAAGTCGGAAAACTTCTGTTCTGTTAAATGTGTTTTGCTCATAGTGTGGTAGAATATCAGCTTACTATTGCTTTACGAAAGCGTATCCGGTGAAATAAAGTCAACCTTTAGTTGGTTAATGCTCCATCAACACGTCGTTGATGGATGCTACATCAACGCGCCAGGCTTATTCCTGTGGAGTTATATATGAGCGATAAAATTATTCACCTGACTGACGACAGTTTTGACACGGACGTACTTAAAGCTGACGGGCTGATCCTCGTCGATTTCTGGGCTGAATGGTGTGGTCCTTGCAAAATGATCGCCCCGATTCTGGATGAGATCGCCGACGAATATCAGGGCAAACTGACCGTTGCTAAACTGAACATCGACCAGAACCCGGGCACCGCACCGAAGTACGGTATCCGTGGCATCCCGACGCTGCTGTTGTTTAAAAACGGCGAAGTCGCGGCGACCAAAGTGGGCGCACTGTCCAAAGGTCAACTGAAAGAGTTCCTGGACGCTAATCTGGCGTAAGGTTTCTCGGCTGTGCGTCCGGGGTTTCTAAATTGTTTGGATCTCTGGACGCCCGGCATTAGTCGTGCTAAGTTAGCTATGACTACGTTTTAAACATACCTTGTTGTTTGAATCTTGTTTGACCCGATACTTCCCGTTGTTGCGATACACAGTGCGAGAAGTGGATAGATTCCGGGCTTGTCACTCAATCCGTCTTGTCGTTTCAGTTCTGTGCTTTCCCTGTAAGCAGACAGCGAACAGACATGAGTTGATGGCCGCTAACAGGCATGGATGACCCTGCCATACCATTCACAAATTAAGTTCGAGTATTACCCCGAGTTTAAGAACCCACACCATTATGAATCTTACCGAATTAAAGAATACGCCGGTTTCTGAGCTGATCACTCTCGGCGAAAATATGGGGCTGGAAAACCAGGCCCGTATGCGCAAGCAGGACATCATTTTTGCCATCCTGAAGCAGCACGCAAAGAGTGGCGAAGATATCTTTGGCGACGGTGTGCTGGAAATATTGCAGGATGGATTTGGTTTCCTCCGCTCTGGAGACAGCTCCTACCTCGCCGGTCCTGATGATATCTACGTTTCTCCCAGCCAAATCCGCCGTTTCAACCTCCGCACCGGTGACACCATTTCAGGTAAGATTCGTCCTCCTAAAGAGGGTGAACGCTACTTTGCGCTGTTGAAAGTTAACGAAGTTAACTACGACAAACCGGAAAATGCGCGTAACAAAATCCTGTTTGAAAACTTAACGCCGCTGCACGCGAACTCTCGCCTGCGTATGGAGCGTGGTAACGGGTCTACTGAAGACTTAACCGCTCGTGTGCTGGATCTGGCCTCTCCGATTGGTCGTGGTCAGCGTGGTCTGATTGTGGCACCGCCAAAAGCGGGTAAAACCATGTTGCTGCAGAACATCGCGCAGAGCATTGCCTATAATCACCCTGACTGCGTGCTGATGGTGCTGCTGATTGACGAACGTCCGGAAGAAGTGACTGAGATGCAGCGTCTGGTGAAAGGCGAAGTGATTGCTTCGACCTTTGACGAACCGGCATCACGTCACGTTCAGGTTGCCGAGATGGTGATCGAGAAGGCGAAGCGTCTGGTTGAGCATAAGAAAGACGTTATCATCCTGCTCGACTCCATCACCCGTCTGGCACGTGCCTACAACACCGTGGTTCCGGCTTCCGGTAAAGTGTTGACCGGTGGTGTGGACGCGAACGCCCTGCATCGTCCAAAACGCTTCTTCGGTGCGGCACGTAACGTGGAAGAGGGCGGCAGCCTGACCATCATCGCGACAGCGCTGGTCGACACCGGCTCTAAAATGGATGAGGTTATCTACGAAGAGTTTAAAGGTACAGGTAACATGGAACTGCACCTCTCTCGTAAAATCGCTGAAAAACGCGTCTTCCCGGCTATCGACTACAACCGTTCCGGTACCCGTAAAGAAGAGCTGCTCACCACTCAGGAAGAGCTGCAGAAAATGTGGATCCTACGCAAAATCATCCATCCAATGGGTGAAATCGATGCGATGGAGTTCCTTATTAATAAGCTGGCGATGACCAAAACCAACGACGATTTCTTCGATATGATGAAACGCTCGTAATCTAAATAAAGACTCAAACGCCACGTTTTTACGTGGCGTTTTTCTTTTGTGGCTTATACGCTGTAATTTCAGACAGCCCCTGTTTACTGACGAGTCAGAAAATAGGAATGTTCGTCAAAGTTAAAAATTAATTGTTTGAAAAATAAACAAAGGGACTTGTGAGAGGTCTGCTTTTTCCTTCTGGAGCCGGGCCTTCAAGGTTATACTTCCAGGATTAACTTTCGTTGAGAGCATCCATTGTGAATCTACTCACTGCGGTGACTGAGCTAGTCAGTATTTTTCTTTTCACCACCTGCTTTTTGTTTTTCGCCCGTAAGGTGGCGAAACGTGTGGGGTTGGTGGATAAACCCAATTTTCGTAAACGCCATCAAGGTCTGATTCCGCTGGTTGGCGGGATCTCTGTTTATGCCGGGATCTGCTTCACCTTTGCGATTGCGGATTACTACATCCCGCACGCTGCACTCTATCTGGCCTGTGCCGGTGTGCTGGTGCTGGTGGGTGCCCTTGATGACCGATTCGACATTAGCGTGAAGTTCCGTGCCGCTGTTCAGGCGGGCATCGGCGTAGTGATGATGGTCGTCGGCAAGCTCTATCTCAGTAGCCTTGGCTACATCTTTGGTACCTGGGAGATGGTGCTCGGCCCGTTCGGCTATTTTCTGACGCTGTTTGCCGTGTGGGCGGCGATAAACGCCTTTAACATGGTCGACGGCATTGATGGCCTGTTGGGCGGTCTTTCCAGCGTCTCGTTCGCCGCGATCGGCATCATCCTGTGGTTTGACGGGCAGTACAGCCTGTCGATGTGGTGTTTTGCGATGATCGCCGCCATTCTGCCGTATATCTGCCTGAACCTTGGCGTACTTGGGCGCCGCTACAAAGTGTTTATGGGCGATGCAGGCAGTACGTTAATCGGATTTACCGTTATCTGGATCCTGCTGGAAACGACCCAGGGGAATACCCATCCGATAAGCCCGGTAACTGCGCTGTGGATTATTGCCATCCCGCTGATGGACATGGTGGCGATTATGTACCGCCGTCTGCGTAAGGGCATGAGTCCTTTCTCGCCAGACCGTCAACACATCCACCATTTGATTATGCGAGCGGGCTTCACCTCGCGTCAGGCATTTGTCCTCATCACCCTGGCGGCTGCGCTTCTGGCCGGAATTGGTGTTGCAGCAGAATATTTGCATATCGTTCCTGAATGGGTAATGTTGGTATTATTCTTGCTTGCCTTTTTCCTGTACGGCTATTGCATTAAGCGTGCATGGAAAGTGGCGCGATTTATTAAACGTGTAAAACGCAGGATGCGTCGAAATAATGGCAATAACCCAACTTTAACTAAGTAAATCGGGATTGTAATGACTCAACCGTTGGCGGGAGCAGATGTTGTGGTGACTGAGAATGAGCTGGATGTTCGTGGCTTGTTCCGCGTGTTATGGGCGGGCAAGTTTTGGATTGCAGGAGTCGCGCTGGGCTTTGCGCTACTCGCACTGGCTTATACCTTTTTCGCCAGACAGGAATGGAGCGCAACGGCTATCACCGATCGTCCGACAGTGAACATGCTTGGGGGTTTTTACTCCCAACAGCAGTTTCTGCGCAATCTGGATGTCAAAGCGAATCTTACGCCGACAGACCTACCTTCGGTTATGGATGAGTCTTATAAAGAGTTCGTGATGCAGCTCGCCTCCTGGGATACGCGTCGCGATTTCTGGAACCAGACGGATTATTTCAAACAGCGGAGAGTCGGCAACAGCAAAGAGGATGCCGCCCTTCTTGATGAGCTGATCAATAACATCCAGTTTATGGCGGGCGACCCGCTGCGCAACATTAACGACAGCGTCAAGCTGATCGCCGAAACCGCACCGGATGCTAACAACCTGCTGCGCCAGTACGTCGCTTTTGCCAGCCAGCGGGCGGCAAGCCATCTTAATGATGAGCTGAAAGGTGCGTGGTCGGCGAGGACTATCCAGATGAAAGCGCAGGTGAAACGTCAGGAAGAGGTGGCCAAAGCGATCTTTACCCGTCGGATCCACACCATTGAGCAGGCGCTGAAAGTGGCGGAGAAAAGCAATATCTCCCGCAGTGCAACTGACGTCCCTGCTGATGAACTGCCTGACTCAGAAATGTTCCTGCTTGGTCGCCCAATGCTACAGGCACGACTGGAAAACCTGCAGGCTGTAGGGCCTGATTTTGACCTGGACTACGACCAAAACCGCGCCATGCTGACTACCCTCAACGTGGGTCCGACACTGGACCCACGTTTTCAGACCTATCGTTATTTGCGAACTCCTGAAGAACCTGTAAAACGCGATAGTCCACGTCGCGCATTCCTGATGATTATGTGGGGGATTGTGGGTGCTTTAATTGGCGCTGGCGTGGCCTTAACGCGTCGTCGCAAAATTTAAGAACGCCATCTACGATGAAGGCTCATGGCCTTCATCGCCTAATCGAAGAGAATCGATGTGAAAGTACTTACCGTCTTTGGTACACGGCCGGAAGCCATCAAGATGGCGCCTCTGGTGCATGCGCTGGCAAATGATCCTGATTTTGAAGCGAAGGTATGCGTGACTGCGCAGCACCGTGAGATGCTCGATCAGGTCCTTAATCTGTTTTCTATTGTTCCCGATTACGACCTCAATATTATGAAGCCGGGGCAAGGATTAACTGAAATTACCTGCCGTATTCTGGAAGGGTTAAAACCCATTCTGGAGTCATTTAAGCCTGACGTGGTGCTGGTTCATGGCGATACCACTACCACCATCGCCACCAGCCTGGCGGCCTTTTACCAGCGTATACCGGTGGGTCATGTGGAAGCCGGGTTACGTACCGGCGATCTCTATTCTCCGTGGCCAGAAGAGGCAAACCGGACACTGACCGGGCATCTGGCGATGTATCACTTCGCGCCGACCGAGAATTCACGGCAAAACCTGCGCCGGGAAAATATCGCTGACCAGCATATCTTTGTGACCGGCAATACGGTGATTGATGCGCTGATCTGGGTGCGCGATCGGGTGCTGGCAAGCGACACCCTACGCGGTGAGCTTGCCGAGCGGTATCCATTCCTCGCCAACGGCAAAAAAATGATTCTGGTTACGGGCCACCGCCGGGAAAGCTTTGGCCAGGGCTTCGAGCAAATTTGTCACGCGCTGGCGCAAATCGCCGCACAAAATGAAGATGTGCAGATCGTCTATCCGGTGCATCTCAATCCCAACGTCAGTGAGCCGGTCAATCGTATTCTTGGCCACGTTGAAAACGTCATTCTGATCGAGCCGCAGGACTATCTGCCCTTCGTCTGGCTGATGAATCATGCCTGGCTGATCCTGACGGATTCCGGCGGGATTCAGGAAGAAGCGCCGTCACTGGGCAAACCGGTGCTGGTGATGCGTGAAACCACCGAACGCCCGGAAGCGGTGAAAGCGGGAACGGTACGCCTGGTAGGCACCGATTCGCGGCTGATCGTTGAAGAGGTGACGCGCCTGCTGCACGACGACGGAGAGTACCAGGCCATGAGCCGCGCCCATAACCCTTATGGGGACGGACAAGCCTGTGACCGTATTTTGTACGCACTTAAACACAATCGGGTATCGCTATGAGTTTTACTACCATTTCTGTCATTGGTCTTGGCTACATTGGGCTGCCAACGGCGGCGGCATTTGCCTCACGTCAAAAACAGGTAGTGGGCGTGGATATTAACCAGCATGCGGTTGACACCATCAACCGCGGTGAAATTCATATCGTTGAACCGGATCTCGACAAGGTCGTGAAAGTGGCCGTTGAGGGAGGATTCCTGAAGGCCAGCACTACGCCTGTGGTCGCCGATGCTTACCTGATTGCCGTGCCGACGCCGTTCAAAGGCGACCACGAGCCGGATATGGTGTTTGTCGAAGCGGCAGCCAAATCCCTCGCCCCGGTGCTGAAAAAAGGCGCGCTGGTGATCCTGGAATCGACGTCACCTGTTGGCGCCACCGAGCAGATGGCCCAGTGGCTGGCCGACGCACGCCCGGATCTGACATTCCCGCAGCAGACGGGTGAACAGGCAGATATTAACATCGCCTACTGCCCGGAGCGCGTGCTACCGGGGCAGGTGATGGTTGAACTGATTAAGAATGACCGCGTGATCGGCGGGATGACCCCGGTTTGTTCCGCCCGCGCCAGCGAGCTGTATAACATTTTCCTGGAAGGTGAGTGCGTGGTAACCAACTCCCGCACCGCAGAAATGTGTAAGCTGACGGAAAACAGCTTCCGCGACGTCAATATCGCATTTGCCAACGAGCTGTCGCTGATTTGCGCCGATCAGGGAATTAACGTTTGGGAACTGATTCGCCTGGCGAATCGCCACCCTCGCGTCAATATTCTGCAGCCTGGTCCTGGGGTCGGTGGCCACTGCATCGCGGTCGATCCCTGGTTCATCGTGGCGCAAAACCCCAACCAGGCGCGTCTTATCCGCACTGCCCGCGAAGTGAATGACAGCAAACCGCACTGGGTGCTGGATCAGGTGAAAGCCACCGTTGCCGATTGCCTGACCCAGAGCGGCAAGCGCGCGAATGAGCTGACCATCGCCTGTTTTGGCCTGGCATTTAAGCCGAACATTGACGATCTGCGTGAAAGCCCGGCGATGGAAATTGCGGAAATGATCGCCCACTGGCACAGCGGCGAAACGCAGGTGGTTGAGCCGAATATCCATACGCTGCCGAACAAGCTGGCCGGTCACTGCACCCTGACAAGCGTGGATGACGCGCTGGCCGGGGCGGATGTGCTGGTGCTGCTGGTGGATCACAATCAATTTAAAGCGATTCCCGGTGATGCCGTGCAGCAAAATTATATCGTTGATACCAAAGGTGTCTGGCGTTGAGTCAGCTGCACGGCACGTTACAGCCGCTGGACTGGGAAAGTCAGTTTTTCTCTCTACCCAGCGCGATTGTGCGGGTCTCGGATGATGCCTCGCCGCTGATCGCCTCCGATTTTACGCCCTGGCAACGCGTGCAGGCAAAAATCCCGGCCACCCGTGCCGACTGGCTGGACGCGCTCCAGCAGCAGGGGTTCCGGCTGGTTGAAGGCGAAGTCGATCTCGCGATTGCCGTGACGCAACACCTAAGTCCGGGTGTGGAAAAGGCGACGGAACAGGATATTCCTGCGCTGCGCCAGCTTGCCGCGCAGGCTTTCGCCCAGAGCCGCTTTCGCGCGCCATGGTACGCTCCCGATGACAGCGGTCGCTTCTATGCCCAGTGGATCGAGAATGCGGTGAAAGGCACCTTCGACCATCTTTGCCTCGTATTCCGCGCCCCGGATGGCGTCATCCAGGGTTTTGTCTCTCTGCGTCAGCTGAACGATACAGAAGCGCGTATCGGCCTGTTGGCCGGGCGCGGGATGGGCGAGAAACTGATGCAGGCGGCGCTGGGCTGGGCCCAGCAGCAGCAGCTTTCCACGTTGCGGGTGGCGACCCAGATGGGTAACACCGCCGCGCTTAAACGTTACATTGCAAGCGGTGGCAACATTGAATCGACCGCTTACTGGCTATACAGGTGACAAGATGATCCCATTTAATGCGCCTCCCGTGGTGGGCACCGAACTCGATTACATGCAGTCTGCGATGGGCAGCGGCAAATTGTGTGGCGATGGCGGCTATACGCGCCGTTGCCAGCAGTGGATGGAGCAACGCTTCCAGAGTGCGAAGGTTCTGCTGACCCCATCCTGCACCGCATCGCTGGAGATGGCAGCGCTGCTGCTGGACATCGGTCCTGGCGATGAAGTGATTATGCCGAGCTACACCTTCGTCTCGACGGCAAATGCCTTCGTGCTGCGCGGGGCGAAAATCGTCTTTGTAGATATCCGCCCGGATACCATGAACATTGACGAGACGCTGATTGAAGCGGCGATCACCGACAAGACCCGGGCGATTGTGCCGGTGCACTACGCCGGCGTGGCCTGCGAGATGGACACCATCATGGCTCTCGCTAAAAAGCACAACCTGTTCGTGGTAGAAGATGCCGCCCAGGGCGTGATGTCCACCTACAAAGGTCGCGCGCTGGGCACCATCGGTCATATCGGCTGCTTTAGCTTCCACGAAACCAAAAACTACACCGCGGGCGGTGAAGGCGGCGCAACGCTGATTAACGACCGCGCGCTGATCGAACGCGCTGAAATTATCCGCGAGAAAGGCACCAACCGCAGCCAGTTCTTCCGTGGGCAGGTGGATAAGTACACCTGGCGCGATATCGGTTCCAGCTACCTGATGGCGGATCTGCAGGCGGCGTACCTGTGGGCTCAGCTGGAAGCGGCCGACCGCATCAACCAGCAGCGTCTGGCGCTGTGGCAGACCTACTACGATGCGCTGGCTCCGCTGGCGCGTAAAGGCCGTATCGAACTGCCAACCCTTCCGGCTGACTGTGTGCACAACGCGCATATGTTCTACATCAAGCTGCGGGATAACGACGATCGCAGCGCGCTGATCGCGTATCTGAAAGAAGCCGAGATCATGGCGGTGTTCCACTACATTCCGCTGCACTCCAGTCCGGCAGGCGAAGCCTTTGGCGAGTTCATTGGCGACGATCGCTTTACGACTAAAGAAAGTGAGCGGTTACTCCGCTTGCCGCTGTTCTACAACCTCGCTGCGGTCAATCAGCGCACGGTCATTAATACCCTTCTGAGTTACTTCGGCTGATATGTCTCTGGCGAAAGCATCGGTGTGGACCGCCGCGTCCACACTCGTCAAGATCGGCGTAGGCTTGTTAGTCGTTAAACTGCTGGCCGTGTCGTTTGGCCCTGCGGGCGTCGGGCAGGCGGGTAACTTCCGCCAGCTGGTCACCGTGCTGGGCGTGTTGGCCGGGGCGGGCATTTTCAACGGCGTGACCAAATACGTCGCACAATATCACGACGATGCGGCACAGCTGCGCAAGGTGGTGGGCACCTCGTCAGCAATGGTGCTGGGCTTTTCCACCCTGCTGGCGGCGGTGTTCCTGTTGGCGGCTGCGCCTGTCAGTCAGGGCCTCTTTGGTCATCCAGATTATCAGGGGCTGGTGCGGCTGGTCGCACTGGTGCAGATGGGCATCGCCTGGGCTAACCTGCTGCTGGCCCTGATGAAGGGCTTTCGCGATGCCGCCGGGAACGCGCTGGCGCTGATCGTCGGCAGCCTGATTGGGGTTGTTGCCTATTACGCCTGTTATCGTTTGGGCGGTTACGAAGGCGCACTGCTCGGCCTGGCGCTGGTTCCGGCGCTGGTGGTGGTCCCGGCCGCGATAATGTTAATACGCAGAGGCACCATCCCGCTCCACTATCTGAAACCCCGGTGGGATAGCATGCTGGCGGGGCAACTGGGTAAATTTACCCTGATGGCGATGATCACCTCAGTGACCCTGCCAGTAGCCTACGTGATGATGCGAAACCTGCTGGCGGCGCATTACAGCTGGGATGAGGTGGGGATCTGGCAAGGGGTCAGCAGCATCTCTGATGCCTACCTGCAGTTCATCACCGCTTCGTTTAGCGTCTATCTCCTGCCAACACTGTCGCGGCTGACCACCCGACAGGCGATCACCCGCGAGATTTTGCGCGCGCTGCGCTTTGTGCTTCCGGCGGTGGCTGCGGCCAGCTTTACCGTCTGGCTCCTGCGCGATGTGGCGATCTGGCTGCTGTTCTCAGCCAAATTTATCGCCATGCGCGATCTGTTTGCATGGCAACTGGTGGGCGATGTGCTGAAAGTAGGCGCTTACGTCTTTGGCTATCTGGTGATCGCCAAAGCTTCGCTGCGGCTCTATATTCTGGCCGAAATCAGCCAGTTCGCGCTGCTCACCGCTTTCTCACACTGGCTGATCCCCGCGCACGGCGCATTGGGGGCAGCCCAGGCCTATATGGCCACCTACATTGTCTATTTTGCTGCCTGTTGCGGCGTCTTTTTACTTTGGCATAAACGCGCATGACTGCACTGATTCACGTCCTGGGATCGGATATCCCACACCATAACCAGACCGTTCTGCGGTTCTTTAATGACGAACTGGCACCCGGCAGCGAGCTGGCGCGCGAATTTATGGTGGCGGGGCACGATAATGGGCTGAGCGCCGCGTGCCCGGCACTGCAGCTGACCTTCTGGCCAGACAAAGCAACGCTGGCTAAAGCGGTGATCGCCAAAGCCAAAGCGGATCGCCAGCAGCGTTTCTTTTTCCATGGGCAGTTTAATACCGGCCTGTGGCTGGCGCTGCTGAGTGGTGGCATTAAGCCCGCCCAGTTTAACTGGCATATCTGGGGTGCCGATCTGTATGAAGTCTCCCAGGGATGGAAGTTCCGTCTCTTCTACCCGCTGCGTCGCATGGCGCAGGGACGCGTGGGTCGCGTCTTTGCCACCCGCGGTGACCTTAATTATTTTGCCCAGCGTCATCCCAACGTACGCGGTGAACGGCTCTATTTTCCGACCCGCATGGATCCGGCGCTGAACGGGTTAGCCAACGAGGCGAAACGCGCGGGCAAGCTGACGATTCTGGTGGGCAATTCCGGGGATCGCAGCAATGAGCACAGTGCCGCCCTGAAGGCGGTCCATCAGCAATTTGGTGATACGGTCAACGTGGTTGTGCCGATGGGCTATCCTGCTAATAACGCGGCGTACATTGATGAGGTCCGTCAGAACGGGCTGGCGCTGTTTAGTCCGGAGAATCTGCAGATCCTCAGCGAAAAGCTGGCCTTTGACGACTACCTCGCGCTGCTGCGCGAGTGCGATCTTGGCTACTTTATTTTCGCGCGCCAGCAGGGGATTGGCACGCTATGCCTGCTGATTCAGGCCGGCGTGCCGTGCGTACTTAACCGCGATAACCCGTTCTGGCAGGATATGGCAGAGCAGCACATTCCGGTACTCTTCACCACTGACGACCTCAATGAGGCGGTGGTGCGGGAAGCACAGCGACAGCTGGCGCAGGTGGATAAAAACGCGATCGATTTCTTCCGCCCTAACTACCTCACGCCGTGGCATCAGGCGCTGCGGATCGCCTCAGGAGACAATGCATGAGCCAGTTGCAATTTAGCGGCTTGCTAGTCATCTGGCTGCTGAGCGCGCTGTTTATCGCCACCCTGACCTGGTTTGAGTTCCGCCGGGTGCGCTTTAACTTCAACGTCTTCTTCTCGCTGCTGTTCCTGTTGACCTTTTACTTCGGCTTCCCGCTGACCAGTATTCTGGTGTTCCGCTTCGACGTGGGGGTCGTACCGCCGGAGATCCTGATGCAGGCGCTGCTGTCGGCCACCTGCTTCTATGCGGTCTACTACGTCGCCTACAAGACGCGGCTAAAACCCGCTGGCCACACCGCGCCCCGAAGGCCGCTGTTTACCATGAACCGGGTGGAGACGCATCTCACCTGGGTGATGCTGATGCTGATTGCGCTGTTCACTGTCGGTATCTTCTTTATGCACAACGGCTTTTTGCTGTTTAAGCTCAACTCCTACAGCCAGATCTTCTCCAGTGAAGTCTCCGGCGTGGCGCTTAAGCGCTTCTTCTACTTCTTCATCCCGGCGATGCTGGTGGTCTATTTTCTGCGCCAGGATGCACGGGCGTGGCTGTTCTTCCTCGTCAGCACCCTGGCGTTTGGCCTGCTGACCTACATGATTGTCGGCGGCACGCGCGCGAATATCATCATCGCCTTCGCCATCTTCCTGTTTATCGGCATCATTCGCGGCTGGATTTCACTGTGGATGCTGGCTGCGGCGGGGGTGATGGGGATTGTCGGCATGTTCTGGCTGGCGCTGAAGCGCTATGGCATGAATGTGAGTGGTGACGAGGCATTTTACACTTTCCTGTATCTGACTCGCGATACCTTCTCGCCGTGGGAAAACTTAGCCCTGTTGCTGCAGAACTACGACAAAATCGACTTCCAGGGGCTGGCGCCTGTTGTGCGCGATTTCTATGTCTTCATTCCCACCTGGCTCTGGCCTGACAGGCCGGGCATCGTGCTGAATACTGCCAACTATTTCACCTGGGAAGTGCTTAACAACCACTCGGGGCTGGCGATTTCGCCGACGCTGATTGGGTCGCTGGTGGTAATGGGCGGTGGCTGGTTTATCCTGCCGGGTGCCATTGCCGTGGGGCTTATCATCAAATGGTTCGACTGGCTGTATACGCTGGGTAACCGGGAGACGAACCGCTATAAGGCCGCGATTTTGCATAGTTTCTGTTTCGGTGCCATTTTCAATATGATCGTGCTGGCGCGTGAGGGGCTGGATTCGTTTGTCTCCCGCGTGGTCTTCTTTATGGTGGTTTTTGGCGCCTGCCTGCTGATGGCGAAGCTGCTGTACTGGATGTTCGACGTTGCCGGGTTAGTGCATAAACGTGAACCGGCAAGCGGCAGGACGCTTTCGCGAGTCTGATTAAGGATAGTAATGACGGATAATACCTCTGCGCCGCAGTATGACCTGCGTGGCCTGAAGCTGATCGGCTGGCGCGATATGCAACACGCGCTGGACTACCTGTGCGCCGGTGGCAGGATAAAAACCGGTACCCTCGTGGCCATCAATGCAGAAAAAATGCTTACCATTGAGGATAACGCCCAGGTCCGCGACCTGATCGAGGCGGCTGAGTTTAAATATGCCGACGGGATCAGCGTGGTGCGCTCGGTGCGTAAAAAATATCCGGATGCCAATATCTCCCGCGTAGCAGGGGCCGATCTCTGGGAGGCGCTGATGGCGCGAGCGGGCATAGACGGAACGCCGGTCTTTCTGATTGGCGGCAAGCCCGAAATCCTCGCGCAAACAGAGCAGAAACTGCGCGCGCAGTGGCAGGTAAACATCGTTGGCAGTCAGGATGGCTACTTCAGCGCCGATCAGCAGCAGGCGCTGTTCGCGCGTATTCGCGACAGCGGGGCGAAGATTGTCACCGTGGCGATGGGATCGCCGCGCCAGGAGATCCTGATGCGCGACTGCCGTCAGGTGTGTCCGGATGCGCTGTATATGGGCGTAGGCGGCACCTACGACGTCTTTACCGACCACGTTAAGCGCGCGCCAAAAGTGTGGCAGAACCTGGGCCTGGAGTGGCTGTATCGGCTGCTGTCGCAGCCCAGCCGCATCACCCGCCAGCTGCGTCTGCTGCGTTATCTCGGCTGGCACTACTCCGGTCGCCTGTAATTTCCCGCTGCAGCGCGACAGACGCTTCGCGCTGCACATCCCCGGCAGAATCTGCTGGTTTTATGTGCAATACATTCATTTTTTTAACGCATCATTTGCCATTTCACCGATTTTAAGAAACCATTCCTCCCCTCACTACCGCACCAGGCTGTTTTTGCACCAACCGTAAACATTGACGGTCGATTTTGCATAGCCTGCGATAGCACATCTTTACCCATAACAATAACCGGCGCAGGCCGGGAAAATAGCAAGCACAACCGAGGATTTATGGCAGAGAAAAAACCGGAGCTTCAGCGTGGGCTGGAAGCTCGTCATATCGAACTTATCGCCCTGGGGGGGACGATTGGCGTAGGCCTGTTTATGGGCTCCGCCAGCACCCTGAAATGGGCGGGGCCGTCGGTCCTGCTGGCGTATATCGTCGCTGGACTGTTCGTCTTCTTCATCATGCGATCGATGGGCGAAATGTTGTTCCTTGAACCGGTTGCCGGTTCGTTTGCCGTATACGCACACCGTTATATGAGCCCGTTTTTCGGCTACCTCACTGCGTGGTCGTACTGGTTTATGTGGATGGCGGTCGGGATATCGGAGATCACCGCCATTGGGGTCTACGTGCAGTTCTGGTTCCCTGAGATGGCGCAGTGGATACCCGCGCTCATTGCCGTGGGTCTGGTGGCACTGGCCAACCTTGCCGCCGTGCGCCTGTACGGCGAGATCGAGTTCTGGTTTGCGATGATTAAAGTGACCACCATTATCGTGATGATTGTGGTCGGCCTTGGGGTGATCTTCTTTGGTCTCGGCAACGGCGGGCAGGCTGTCGGTTTTGGTAATCTGACCGAGCACGGTGGCTTCTTCGCCGGCGGGTGGAAGGGCTTCCTGACGGCGCTCTGTATCGTGGTAGCCTCTTACCAGGGGGTTGAGCTTATCGGCATCACCGCAGGTGAAGCGAAAAACCCTCAGGTCACACTGCGCAGCGCGGTTGGTAAAGTGCTGTGGCGGATCCTGATTTTCTACGTGGGCGCCATTTTCGTTATTGTTACCATCTTCCCGTGGAACCAGATTGGCACCACCGGCAGCCCGTTCGTGCTGACCTTTGCGAAGATTGGTATTACTGCCGCAGCGGGCATTATTAACTTTGTGGTACTGACGGCTGCACTGTCTGGCTGTAACAGCGGGATGTACAGCTGCGGGCGTATGCTGTACGCGCTGGCGAAGAACCGTCAGCTCCCGGCGGCGATGGGAAAAGTGTCGCGCGTGGGTGTGCCGGTGGCGGGCGTGGCGGTTTCTATCCTCATCCTGCTGGTGGGGTCCTGCCTGAACTACATCATTCCGAACCCACAGCGGGTGTTTGTTTATGTCTACAGCGCCAGCGTGCTGCCGGGTATGGTGCCGTGGTTTGTGATCCTGATTAGCCAGATACGTTTTCGTCAGGCGCATAAAAAAGCGATCGCCAGCCATCCGTTCCGCTCAATTCTGTTCCCGTGGGCAAACTATTTGACGATGGCGTTCCTGATCTGCGTGTTGATCGGGATGTATTTCAATGAAGACACCCGCATGTCGCTGTTTGTCGGTGCGATCTTCATGGCTGTCGTTTCGCTCGGATACAAGCTTTTTGGCTTGGGTCGCCATGTAGAAAGTCTGAAAACGAAGGAATAATCGGCAAAATGCGCAATGTATAATCAAATGCGCATTTATTTTAAAAAAAGCACTAGACAGCAGAGCGAGACCTCCGTAATATCCAGCCCCGCAACGGCGCTAAGCGCCCGTAGCTCAGCTGGATAGAGCGCTGCCCTCCGGAGGCAGAGGTCTCAGGTTCGAATCCTGTCGGGCGCACCATTCACCCGGTGCTGGAGCTGCGGTGGTCTGTTAAGTAGGCAGAACCGCGTGAAAGAATAAAGTTGTGGTGGCTATAGCTCAGTTGGTAGAGCCCTGGATTGTGATTCCAGTTGTCGTGGGTTCGAGTCCCATTAGCCACCCCATTATTAGATAGGTTGTGAATTGCGAAGGTGGCGGAATTGGTAGACGCGCTAGCTTCAGGTGTTAGTGTCCTTAGGATGTGGGGGTTCGAGTCCCCCCCCTCGCACCACGACTTATATTGAATTGAACTAAAAATTCAAAAAAGCAGTAAAACGGCGAGTAGCGCAGCTTGGTAGCGCAACTGGTTTGGGACCAGTGGGTCGGAGGTTCGAATCCTCTCTCGCCGACCAATTTTGAACCCCGCTTCGGCGGGGTTTTTTGTTTTCTGCTATTCCTGCCCGTGTTGTTAATTGCCGACAGCGATGTCTCAGCCTGTCGCGAATAGGTGACACTTATCCATATGAAAAATAATAAGATTTTCTTTTGCCTTGATTAGTGTCGCTCTCAGGCGACAACTTGCCGATCGCACAGGTGCTTTCTGCTACCTCAATGCTGCCGGCGTGGCATAAATTCCTTTTATCTTAAAAAGTTGCGCGATGTACAACTTCTGCATGCAACGTTGGCACGTTGCGTGCAATAATATCTATGTAGATGCTCATTCCACCTCTTATGCTCGCCTTAGGCCTCATAAACTCCGGAATGATGCAGAGCCATTTACGGTGCTTATCGTCCACTGACAGATGTCGCTTCGGCCTCATCAAACACCCTGGGCACAACGTTGAGTGAAGCACCACAAGTTGTCAAATGACCTTTTTAACGCCTGCTTTTTAGCAGGCGTTTTTTTATTCTTTATTGGCGATATCGCAGCATGATCCCCGCCACCATCAGTAACGCCCCCGTCGACACACTATACAACGCCTGCATCGGCCCCAGCGAGGCGGCAACCAGCGCGGCGATGCAGGTAAACAACGAGGCGCTGACGGTTTGCCATCGCCATGCTTTTCCGCTGGCAGAAGAGACCTCGGTTGCCTGAAAGCTGCTTAATAAGCTAAACGTGCCAGCCGCAAAGACAATGTTGGAGGCCAGATGGGCGAGAAACACCACCCCCAGTATTTGCACGCCAGATAACAAAGGGATCACGCCGTAAGCGATCAAAAAGAGACCAAGACAGAGCAGCAGGAGTCGGTTTTGGCTGGCAAAGTGCGGCAAGCTGTCTCTTTTCAGGAGCAGGGGGCCGCACAATTGCCCCAGGCTGCGGGCGAAGAGTAAGGGCAGCGCCAGGCCTGCGGCGTCTTCCGGTTCAATTTGCTGCGCCAGCGCAGGAAGCAACGCCATGGCCGGCGATCCCACGGCGGCGAGGGCGGGTAACAGCAAAAGACTGCGCTTTTGCTGGGGTGCCAGCGTCCGCCAGCGCACCGCGACGGGTCGGGCGGTTTCTGCTGCGTAATGGGGGGCAAGAGAAGGCAGTGATCTACCTGCAAGCACCAGCATCAGCAACGAGCCAGCAAACGTGAGTGCGTCGATCCCAACCAGGGTCATGGCAGGAAGAGAATGGAAAAGTACGATGCCCAGCCCTGTCCCTGCCAGCACCTGAGACGCAAAAATAATATTTTCCAGACAGGTTGCTGCAGGCAATTCGGCCTCTGACAGCCCGCGCTTGAACAGCAAGGTGAGCGCTGGCCAGCTCATTCCGCTTAGAAAGGCTTCGGTGGACTGAACTGCCAGCAGCGCCGTGATGCTATGAAAATGAATCCCCAGCAGCGGAAACAGGAGGGCGGTTAAACCCAGGCACTCTGTTGCTACCAGCAGTGTGATGGGTGAAAAAGAGCGGCACAGCTTCTCCCCGACCAGGCTGCCCAAAAATCCGGGTAGCGTCGCAAACAGGTATGCCAGGGTTAACAGCGAAGCGGGAGCCTGCCAGTCCAGCAGCAGACCAAAGACCAGAACCTGAGTTAAGCCATTTCCCAGGGAAGTAAAGAGAAAGGCGCAGGCCAGCATTCGCAGCCAGCGATGACAGCGGAGCGCGCTAACAAGCGCATACAAAAGCGTATTCATGAACAATCCTTTCAAAAACGATTAAGTCCACGCGGCAAGGCGCGTGCAGGAAAAATGTTTAATGAAAGGACGTCGTTACATTGGCGGATGCGATCCTGAGTGAGGTTGCAGAAAATGTAGCAGCAGAAAGCGTTTGTGAGAAGGGGATAAAAAAGGAGGCCGTCTGGCCTCCTGTTGAGTTACTGCGGGGGATTGTTCTGCAACGTCAGCAGCAGGCCATCGCGACGCATTGCGGCGGCTTCTTCCGGCATGTGCAGCTTATCCAGCGTGTCGGCAAGCCAGGCGTAATCAAACGCATCCGGACGCTGCTTCAGCGCGGCGCGGAAAGCGAGGCTAGCTTCCTTCCATTCGCCATGTTTCGCCAGCGACTGACCCAGGGTGCTCCACAGCAGCGGGCGGTCGCCCACGGTTTTGATTTGCTGACGGAGCATTTTCTCGATCTGTTCCGGATTATTGGTTTTCAGACGCGGGATCACCATCACCAGCCGATCGTCGTACTGACGCTTCAGGCCATCCAGAATAATGCCCTGCGCCGTGTCATGATCGTCACACTCAATGAGATGTTCCGCCATGGCTACCTGCAGCGGTACCTGCTGGCGCGTTTTACGGCTCTGGTTTTTCCACCAGGTTTTCAGACCATCGCTACCCTGATCGGCACGCGCCTGGTCCATCAGACCAATCCAGGCCTGACGTTGCAGGTCATCGCGCTGTTCATCATCACCCACTTCGGCTTTTGCCATCGACGGGATAATGTCCAGCAGCGAGCCCCATGCGCCGGTGCGGATATAGGCTTGCTCGGCCAGACGCAGCACTTCCGGATGACGCGGGGCGATCTCCAGCAGGTGATCGACACCGTGGCGAGCAGCGTGATTCTCATTGCGCGCCAGCTGCAGGCGTACACGGGTGATCTCGACCGGGATCGGATCTTTCTCTGCCAGCTCGGATGCGCGCTCCAGATGCTGATTGGCGCGGATTTCATCCCCACGCTGCTGCGCTGCTTCTGCTGCCAGCAGATAATTTACCACCGGCTGTTCGGCATGATCGGCATTCTTCGACATCAGCTTTTCAACCTGCTGATAATCGCCTTCGGCCAGCTTCAGCAGGGCCTGTTCGGTCTGCTTACGCGCACGGCGGCGCTTGCGGCCGACAAACCAGCTGCGGGTATGCGCGCCGGTGCGGAAAATACGGCGCAGGATCCACTCGATCGCCAGGAAAGCCACCATCACGAGGATCAGAATGATCGCTAAACCGGTGACGCTGGTTTCAATGTTGTAGTTATCGGTCTGGATCAGCACATAGCCCTGATGACCCGCCAGAATTGGGCCGAGCACGATCCCGGCGATCAGCAGCGCGAAGAGTAATAAGACTTTAATCATGATTACTCTCCTTGTGGTGCGCTGTCAGGGGCCGGTGCTGGCGCCGGTGCCGGTGCCTCAGCAGCAGGTTCCGCCGCGACGCCCGGCTGGGCCAACAGGTTACGCACTCGCGTTTGCATCAGCTTTTCCATAATCGGCTGGCTTTCCAGTTTATCCGGCACGTTCATGGTGATGTTTTGCTGGCTTAGCTTGTCCACTTCGTCGAGGAAGGCCGTGGTGGTGGCATCATCGGTATCGTAGTAAGCGCGTACCCAGGTCGAAACGTTATCCAGCGCCTGTTTATAGGTCTCTTCCTGATGGCGTGGCACCGCCTGCGCGGCCACCAGCAGACGGGAACGAATGTTCTCGCGCAGGTAGACATCCTGATTCGGGGCAAGCAGCGGTACGGCTGTTTCATCGCGACGGCGAACGGTAATAAAGCTGTCCATAAAGTTCTGCCAGCTTTTTTGCAGGTTAATGCGCCATTCGCTCAGTGAGCTGGAAAGCTCACTGCTGTCGGAATCCATCGGGGAGTCGTCGTCGTTATTATCTGCCAGGCGCAGGTTATCGATCTGGTTCGACAGCTGGTTCACTTTCAGAATGATGCCGTCGTAATCCACCTGTGAGACGGTCGCCAGGCTGGCGATATCTTCGGTCAGCGCACGACGGGCGGCGATCAGGCTAGGGTCATTCATGTCACCGAGGCTGGCATCCGCGCTTTTCAGCAGGGCTGCGGCGGTAGTGACATCCTGATCGCTCCACAGCTTACGCCCGGCCAGTTTGACCAGGAAATCAGCCTGCGCCAGCAGCCAGGTTTTGGCATCTGTGCCGGAAATGGTCGCCACTTTTTGCTGCATCTCATCCAGCTGTTTGGTCAGGTCGGCCTGCTGGCGACTGGCATCGGTCAGCTGCGCGGCCTGCTGTTTGATGATCGCGTCCAGCTCCGCTTTTTGCGCCTGCTGAGACTGTTGCAGAGCGGTTATCTGCGTGACCAGCGCATCGCTGGTGGTGGCTTGGTTGGTGGCTTGTTTTTTCACCAGGCCATACAGGCCAACGCCTGCGGCCAGCGCAATGGCGATCGCTATCGCGCTCAGCGCCAGGCTGGATTTGTTGCTGCCCTGTTTTTTCTCAGTTGTCTCTGGCTGTGGCGTGACATCCACAGTCTCCCTGGTCTCTTCAACCACGGCGGAGGATTTTTCTTGTTCCGTCATTATGGCTTCCCATTTGAGAGTTATTGTAATGCGCGCAGCAGCGCATCGTTGTCGGCGTTATCAGCGATCCGAATATCTTGCCAGCCCAGTTCCCGGGCGAGGTTCGCCAGACGCTCACTGACGACCAGCAGTCGACAGTGGAGTAACCAGTTTTCACGATACCATTCCGGGATAAGCGACCAGAGTTGTTGGAGCATTTCACCGCTGGTGACCACCAGGGTGGTGACGCCGCGCGACTGCCAGCGCATGGCCTCTTGCGCCCCGTCATAGTACTTATTACAACGTTGATAACATTCACAAAATATCACTTCGGCCCCGCGTTCACGGAGCGTATCGCCCAGCAGATCGCGTCCACTGTTACCGCGCAGAATCAGGGCGCGCTTCCCTGCAACAGATTGTAATTCAGGTAATTGTAGCAAGACTTCGCTGATTTCCCGATCAAGTGGATAACGAACATCCTGACTGCTTTCGGTATGCAGCGCCAGAGCGGTGGTCCGGCCAATAGCAAAATAGCCTGGCTCATCAGGCCAGCGCTGGCCGTCCTGCTGTAGCCGGGCGTGGGCAAACTCTACGGCATGTTGCGACAGGGCAAACAGCAGATCGTCTGCCTGCAGCGCGCGAAGATGACCGGCGAGCATCGGCAGCTCCCGGCCAGGGGAAAATTCAATCAGCGGAAAGCTCCAGGCCACCTGCCCCAGTGCGCGCAGACGGCTCACTAACTGATCTCCAGCGGGAGAAGGGCGGGTGACAAGAATACTCATGCCGGGGGTTCTCCGTTATACACGTCAGCGAGGATTTCGCGGGCGCCATTGTTGAGCAGCTCTTCCGCCAGCGAAACGCCCAGCGTTTCTGCATCCTGCGGTTTACCGCGACGTTCGCCACGCACCATCTGCGAACCGTCGGGAGCGCCAACCAGCGCGCGTAGCCACAGTTCGCCATCGATTAATTCAGCATAGCTGCCAATCGGTACCTGACATCCCCCCTCCAGACGCGTGTTCATGGCGCGCTCGGCCTGCACACGGATCGCCGTTTCATGGTGGTTGAGGGGCGCCAGCAGTGCATGGGTGCGCGTATCATCGAGGCGGCACTCAATGCCGACGGCACCCTGGCCGACGGCTGGCAGCGACTGCTCGGGGGAGAGCGCCACGCGAATTCGCGATTCCAGCCCCAGACGCTTCAGGCCTGCAACCGCCAGAATAATGGCATCATATTCACCGTTATCCAGTTTGCTGAGGCGGGTGCCGACGTTGCCGCGTAGCGAGCGAATAATCAGGTCAGGACGACACTCGGCCAGCTGGCACTGGCGGCGTAAACTTGACGTGCCAACCACGCTGCCCTGGGGCAGCGCCGCCAGCGAGTCGTAGTGGTTGGAAACAAAGGCGTCACGGGGATCTTCACGCTCGCAAATGGTCACCAGTCCCAGCCCCTCGGGGAAATCAACCGGCACGTCTTTCATTGAGTGAACCGCGATATCGGCGCGATCCTCAAGCAGCGCCATCTCCAGCTCTTTTACAAACAAGCCTTTACCGCCGACTTTCGCCAGCGGGGTATCAAGAATCACATCGCCGCGGGTGACCATCGGCACCAGCTCAACGCGTAAACCCGCATGGCAGGCTTCGAGGCGCTGCTTCACATATTGTGCCTGCCAGAGCGCAAGTGGGCTTTGGCGTGTGGCAATTCTTAAAACATTGTCTAACATGCTTGTTACCGTCTTAATCGTCTGCTGACCATCCTAACATTGTTGTCTCTGGACTGTCAGTTTTACGGACGTTGAAGGGAATCAGGACAAGGCGGCGACGCAAGTTGCCTGCAGCCGTATTCAGGAATTTACAGGTACAGAACGGTGCTACACTTGTATGTAGCGCATCTTTCTTTACGGTCAATCGGCAAGGTGTTAGATTGATCACGTTTTAGACCATTTTTTCGTCTCTCAGACCATAAAGACAAGGGCGAAAAGGCTGACAGCTATTTCTGAATTCTGTGAATGCATAATCCTCGGTCCGACTGAAGATTAGAGCTTCTAAACATCAGGCGATACTCTTGTACCTCTACATTGAGACTCTGAAACAGCGACTGGATGCCATCAATCAACTGCGTGTCGATCGCGCGCTTGCTGCCATGGGACCTGCTTTCCAACAGGTTTACAGTCTACTGCCGACATTGCTGCATTATCACCATCCGCTGATGCCGGGTTACCTTGATGGTAACGTTCCCCAGGGCATCTGCATCTTCACGCCTGATGAAACCCAACAGCACTATCTGAACGAGCTGGAACTCTACCGTGGCATGCCGCCGCAGGAATCGCCAAAAGGCGAACTGCCGATCACCGGCCTCTATACCATGGGCAGCACCTCATCGGTCGGGCAGAGCTGTTCTTCCGATCTGGATATCTGGGTCTGTCATCAGTCATGGCTCGATAACGAAGAGCGCCAGCTGTTGCAGCGTAAGTGCAGCCTGCTGGAGAGCTGGGCCGCGTCGCTCGGCGTGGAAGTCAGCTTCTTCCTGATCGATGAAAACCGTTTCCGCCATAATGAAAGCGGCAGTCTGGGTGGTGAAGACTGCGGTTCGACGCAGCACATCTTATTGCTGGATGAATTTTATCGTACCGCCGTGCGTCTGGCCGGTAAGCGTATTCTGTGGAATATGGTGCCGTGCGATGAAGAAGAGCATTACGACGATTACGTCATGATGCTTTACTCCCAGGGGGTACTGACGCCGAACGAGTGGCTGGATCTGGGCGGCTTAAGCTCCCTGTCCGCCGAAGAGTATTTCGGCGCGAGCCTGTGGCAGCTGTATAAAAGTATCGATTCACCGTACAAAGCGGTGCTGAAAACCCTGCTGCTCGAAGCCTATTCGTGGGAATACCCGACGCCTCGCCTGCTGGCGAAAGACATCAAACAGCGTCTGCATGACGGCGAAATCGTCTCCTTCGGGCTCGATGCTTACTGCATGATGCTCGAGCGCGTTACCGAATACCTGAAAGCCATTGACGATCCAACCCGTCTGGATCTGGTTCGCCGATGTTTCTATCTCAAAGTCTGTGAAAAGCTCAGCCGTGAACGCGCGTGCGTTGGCTGGCGTCGTGAAGTGCTCAGTCAGTTAGTAAAAGAGTGGGGATGGGACGAAGAGCGTCTGTCAATGCTCGATAACCGCGCCAACTGGAAAATCGATCAGGTGCGTGAAGCGCATAACGAACTGCTCGATGCCATGATGCAGAGCTACCGAAACCTGATCCGCTTTGCCCGCCGTAACAACCTTAGCGTCTCTGCCAGCCCGCAGGATATCGGGGTGTTGACCCGTAAGCTGTACGCCGCGTTTGAAGCATTGCCGGGTAAAGTTACTCTGGTGAACCCGCAGATTTCGCCGGACCTGTCCGAACCGAACCTGACTTTCATCTATGTTCCGCCAGGTCGTGCAAACCGGACCGGTTGGTATCTCTACAACCGCGCGCCGAATATGGATTCGATCGTCAGCCATCAGCCGCTGGAGTATAACCGTTACCTGAACAAGCTGGTGGCGTGGGCCTGGTTTAACGGCCTGCTGACCTCCCGTACCCGCCTGTTCATTAAAGGCAACGAGGTGGTCGATCTTGCGAAACTGCAGGAAATGGTCGCCGATGTATCGCACCACTTCCCGCTGCGTCTGCCAGCGCCGACGCCAAAAGCGCTCTACAGCCCGTGTGAAATTCGTCACCTGGCGATCATCGTTAACCTGGAATATGACCCAACGGCGGCGTTCCGCAATCAGGTGGTACATTTCGATTTCCGCAAGCTGGATGTATTCAGCTTTGGTGAGCAGCAAAACTGCCTGGTGGGCAGCGTGGACCTTCTGTACCGCAACTCGTGGAATGAAGTGCGTACCCTGCACTTCAACGGCGAGCAGGCGATGATCGAAGCGTTGAAAACCATCCTCGGTAAGATGCATCAGGATGCGGCGCCACCGGACAGCGTAGAAGTGTTCTGCTACAGCCAGCATCTGCGCGGTCTTATCCGTACCCGCGTCCAGCAACTGGTCTCTGAGTGCATCGATTTACGCCTCTCCAGCACCCGTCAGGAAACCGGACGCTTCAAAGCGCTGCGCGTCTCCGGGCAAACCTGGGGTCTGTTCTTTGAACGTCTGAACGTTTCGGTGCAGAAGCTGGAAAACGCCATCGAGTTCTATGGCGCTATTTCGCACAACAAGCTGCACGGTCTGTCGGTTCAGGTTGAAACCAACCACGTCAAACTGCCGCAGGTGGTGGATGGCTTTGCCAGCGAAGGGATTATTCAGTTCTTCTTCGAAGAGGCGGGGGACGAGTCAGGTTTCAATATCTATATTCTGGATGAGACCAACCGCGCCGAGGTGTATCACCACTGCGAAGGCAGTAAAGAAGACCTGGTGCGCGACGTCAGCCGCTTCTACTCTTCCTCGCATGACCGTTTCACCTACGGTTCAAGTTTTATTAACTTCAACCTGCCGCAGTTCTATCAGATTGTGAAGATCGATGGCCGGGCGCAGGTGATACCGTTCCGCACTCAGGCGATTACCGCTGCCGCACCTGCCAATCAGGAGGCTACTCCGCTGTTGCAGCAGTATTTTTCATGAGAGCGGTCTGATGCCCTCACCCTGGCTCTCTCCCACGGGGAGAGGGTGTAAAGACGAAAAAACCTTCTCTTTAAGAGAAGGTTTTTGTTTTTTTAACCTCGGAAGCTGACCGCTTCGCCTGACTGCTGGGTAGCCGCCTGCTCCAGCAGATCCCAGAATGCCTCACCGCTGCGATCGCAAATCCACGCGTCGCCTTTCAGGTTGAAATGGTAGCCGCCCTGTTTGGTGGCCAGCCACACCTGATGCAGCGGCTCCTGACGATTGATAATAATCTTGCTGCCGTTCTCAAAACTGAGGGTCAGCACACCGCCGTTAATTTCACAGTCGATGTCGCTGTCGCCATCCCAGTCGTCCAGGCGTTCTTCGATGGTCTGCCACAGGTTATCGGCAAGGCGATGGAATTCACTGTCATTCATGGTTCTGTTCCTGTTTTTCGTGATGGCGGCAGTATAACGCTAAATAATTCCCGTTGCAGGTTAGCGGCAAACTCTTGCTTTTGTGGCCTCTCCTGCGATGATAGAAACAGAAAGCACGAACTTACAGGCAACCCATAATGAAAAACGTTTTTCGAACGCTTGCCGTTCTCCTCACTCTGTTTAGCCTGACGGGCTGTGGTCTGAAAGGGCCGCTCTATTTCCCGCCAGCGGATAAAACTGCGCCGCCGCCAACCAAAAAAGCGGAAAGCACCATGGAAACCTCAGTGCCGGGTCGTAACGATCGTGGCGATGCGGGCGGTCCCAGCCAGGTGAATTACTGACGAGCGTTCTGATCCGCGCAATGGAGTGAATAATGCAGTTCTCTAAAATGCATGGCCTTGGCAATGATTTTATGGTCGTCGACGCGGTAACGCAGAATGTCTTCTTCTCTCCGGAGCTGATCCGCCGCCTGGCCGATCGGCACCTGGGGGTAGGCTTTGATCAGCTGCTGGTGGTTGAACCACCTTACGATCCGGATCTCGATTTTCATTATCGCATCTTCAATGCCGACGGCAGCGAAGTGTCCCAGTGCGGCAACGGCGCGCGCTGTTTTGCCCGCTTTGTGCGTCTGAAAGGCCTCACCAATAAACGCGATATTCGTGTCAGTACCGCCAACGGGCGCATGGTCCTGAGCGTCACCGACGACGAGCTGGTGCGGGTAAACATGGGTGAACCTAACTTTGAGCCGTCCCAGGTGCCGTTTCGCGCTAATAAAGCGGAAAAGACCTATATCATGCGCGTGGCCGAACAGACAGTCTTGTGCGGCGTGGTCTCGATGGGCAATCCGCACTGCGTGATCCAGGTTGAAGATGTGGCGACGGCACCTGTCGAAACCCTCGGTCCGGTACTGGAAAGCCATGAGCGCTTCCCGGAACGCGCCAACATCGGCTTTATGCAGGTGCTCACCCGGGAACACATTCGCCTGCGCGTATTTGAACGCGGGGCGGGCGAGACGCAGGCCTGCGGTAGCGGCGCCTGTGCAGCCGTCGCCGTCGGGATCGCGCAGGGTTTACTGGCGGAAGAGGTGCGCGTGGATTTACCGGGCGGACGTCTTGATATCGCCTGGAAAGGCCCGGGTCAGCCGCTGTATATGACTGGCCCGGCAACACAAGTTTATGACGGGTTTATCCATCTATGAAACAACCAGGAGAAGAACTGCAGGAGACGCTGACGGCAATGGACGACCGGGCGGTTGTCGATTATCTGCTGCGCCATCCTGAGTTTTTTATTCGTAATGCCCGGGTGGTGGAAGAGATGCGCGTGCCGCATCCGATTCGCGGAACGGTATCGCTGGTCGAATGGCATATGGCGCGCTCGCGCAATCACATCAACCATCTTGAAGAGAACATCTCGCTGCTGATGGAGCAGGCCAGCAGTAATGAAGGCCTGTTTTATCGCCTGCTGAACCTGCAATCGCGGCTGGCCTCAGCCAGCAGTCTGGATGAGTTTCTGATGCGCTTTCATCGCTGGGGTAAGGAGCTGGGGCTGGCGGGCGCAACGATTCGCCTGTTCCCGGATCGCTGGCGCATTGGTGCGCCGTCCGGGTTTACTCACCTGGCATTGCAGCGTCAGGCGTTTGAGCCGCTGCGTATTCAGCGTCTGGGTCCTGAGAATCACTATCTTGGGCCACTAAACGGACCTGAGCTGCTGGTGGTTCTGCCGGAAGCGAAAGCCATCGGCTCGGTGGCGATGTCGCTGATGGGGCGCGAAGGCGATCTCGGCGTCATGCTATTTTCCAGCCGCGATCCGCAGCATTATCAGCAGGGACAAGGGACGCAGTTACTCCAGGAAATCGCGCAGATGCTGCCCGAGCTGCTGGAACGCTGGATTGAGCGCGTATGAGCGATCTCCTTGCGCCGACGGTGACGCGTTTTCTGCGCTACCTCGGCGTGGAACGCCAGCTCAGCCCAGTCACCTTACTGAACTATCAGCGCCAGCTTGATGCGATCATGCAGCTGGCCGCTGAGATGAACCTGAGCAGCTGGCAACACTGCGATGCCGCCACCGTGCGGGCGTTTGCCGTGCGTAGCCGCCGTAAAGGGCTCGGCCCTGCCAGCCTGGCGCTGCGGCTCTCCGCATTACGCAGCCTCTTCGACTGGATGGTCAGCCAGGGCGAGCTCAAGGCGAACCCGGCCAAAGGGATCGCGGCACCTAAAGCGCCGCGCCATCTGCCAAAAAATATCGATGTTGATGACGTTAACCGCCTGCTGGATATCGATCTGAACGATCCGCTGGCGGTGCGCGATCGGGCGATGCTGGAAGTGATGTACGGTGCCGGGCTGCGTCTTTCGGAGCTGGTAAACCTTGATATCAAACATCTCGATCTGGAGACCGGCGAAGTATGGGTGATGGGCAAAGGCAGCAAAGAGCGTCGCCTGCCGATTGGCCGCAATGCGGTGGTGTGGATTGAGCACTGGCTGGATCTGCGCGGGCTGTTTGGCACCGAAGAAAATGCCCTGTTCCTGTCGAAGCTGGGCAAACGTATCTCGGCGCGTAATGTGCAAAAACGCTTTGCCGAGTGGGGCATTAAGCAGGGGCTGAACAGCCATGTTCATCCCCACAAGCTGCGCCACTCGTTCGCCACGCACATGCTCGAGTCCAGCGGCGATCTGCGCGGGGTGCAGGAGCTGCTGGGCCACGCCAATTTATCGACCACCCAAATCTATACCCATCTCGATTTTCAACACCTTGCCTCGGTGTACGACGCGGCGCATCCACGCGCCAAACGGGGGAAATAATGCGTTTTTATCGTCCATTAGGCCAAATCTCTGCACTGACGTTCGACCTTGATGACACCCTTTACGACAACCGCGAGGTGATCCTGCGTACCGAGCGGGAAGCGCTGGCGTTTGTGCAAAACTACCATCCGGCGTTAAACGCGCTGGAGAACAAAGAGTTTCACCGCCTGCGTCAGGCGTTACGGCAAACCGAGCCGGAAATCTATCATGACGTCACCGAATGGCGCCGTCGTGCCGTGGAGCAGGCGATGCTGAATGCCGGTCTCACCGCCGCTGAGGCCGCGCTAGGCGCAGAGGCGTCCATGGCGCACTTCGCCACCTGGCGCAGCCGTATCGACGTGCCGCAGGAGACTCACGACACGCTGGCGAAGCTGGCCGCGAAGTGGCCACTGGTGGCGATCACCAACGGTAACGCCCAGCCAGAGCTGTTCGGTTTGGGCGACTACTTTGATTTCGTCCTGCGCGCGGGTCCCCACGGCCGTTCCAAGCCCTTTAACGACATGTACCATCTGGCCGCCGACAAGCTCGGCCTGCCGCTGGGTGAAATCCTGCACGTCGGCGATGACCTGACCACCGATGTCGCCGGGGCGATCCGCTGCGGTATGCAGGCCTGCTGGATCAAACCGGAAAACGCCGATCTGATGCAGACCCACGACAGCCGCCTGCTGCCACACGTTGAAATTTCGCGGTTGGCATCCCTCACCACGCTGATATAATCACCAGTAGTATTGTATAAATTAACAGTATGCCCGGCCTGCAAACCGCAACCGGGCAGATGACTTCTGGCGGTGCCAATGGACGTTTCTTACCTGCTCGACAGCCTTAATGACAAACAGCGTGACGCGGTTGCCGCAACGCGAACCAATATGCTGGTGCTGGCAGGGGCAGGCAGTGGTAAGACGCGCGTGCTGGTGCACCGTATCGCGTGGCTGCAGAGCGTGGAAAACTGCTCGCCGTACTCCATTATGGCGGTCACGTTCACTAACAAAGCGGCGGCAGAGATGCGCCACCGTATCGCCCAACTGATGGGTAGCAGCCAGGGCGGCATGTGGGTGGGTACCTTCCACGGGCTGGCGCACCGCCTGCTGCGTGCGCACCATATGGATGCTAACCTGCCGCAGGACTTCCAGATCCTCGACAGCGAAGATCAGCTCCGCCTGCTGAAGCGGCTGATCAAGGCCATGAACCTCGATGAGAAGCAGTGGCCGCCGCGCCAGGCGATGTGGTACATCAACGGCCAGAAAGACGAAGGGCTGCGCCCGCATCATATCCAGAGCTTTGGCAACCCGATAGAGCAGACCTGGCAGAAGGTCTATCAGGCCTATCAGGAAGCCTGCGATCGCGCCGGGCTGGTGGATTTTGCCGAACTTCTGCTGCGTGCCCACGAGCTGTGGCTCAACAAGCCGCACATTCTGCAGCACTACCGCGAACGTTTTACCAATATCCTGGTGGACGAATTCCAGGATACCAACAACATTCAGTACGCGTGGATCCGCCTGCTGGCGGGGGATTCCAGCAAGGTGATGATCGTCGGCGACGACGATCAGTCCATCTACGGCTGGCGCGGGGCGCAGGTCGAGAACATCCAGCGCTTCCTGAATGATTTCCCTGGTGCCGAGACCATCCGCCTGGAGCAAAACTACCGCTCGACCAACAACATCCTCAGCGCGGCGAACGCCCTGATCGAAAACAACAGCGGTCGTCTGGGTAAAAAGCTGTGGACCGACGGCGTCGACGGGGAACCGATCTCCCTTTACTGCGCGTTCAATGAGCTGGATGAAGCCCGCTTTGTGGTGAACCGCATCAAGACCTGGCAGGACAACGGCGGCGCGCTTGAACAGTGCGCCATCCTGTACCGCAGCAACGCCCAGTCGCGCGTGCTGGAAGAGGCGCTACTGCAGGTGAGCATGCCGTACCGCATTTATGGCGGAATGCGCTTCTTCGAACGCCAGGAGATCAAAGACGCGCTGTCGTATCTGCGCCTGATTGCCAACCGTAACGATGACGCCGCGTTTGAGCGCGTGGTGAACACCCCGACCCGCGGCATCGGCGATCGTACCCTTGACGTGGTGCGCCAGACTTCCCGCGACAGGCAGCTGACGCTGTGGCAGGCCTGCCGCGAGCTGCTGCAGGAGAAAGCCCTCGCCGGGCGCGCAGCCAGCGCGCTGCAGCGTTTCCTGGAGCTGATTGAAGCCCTGGCGCAGGAGACGGCCGATATGCCGCTGCACGTTCAGACCGACCGGGTGATTAAAGACTCCGGCCTGCGCCTGATGTACGAGCAGGAGAAGGGCGAAAAAGGCCAGACCCGTATCGAGAACTTAGAGGAGCTGGTGACGGCAACGCGTCAGTTCAGCTACAACGATGAAGAAGAAGACCTGATGCCGCTACAGGCGTTCCTGTCCCATGCCGCGCTGGAAGCGGGCGAAGGGCAGGCCGACACCTGGCAGGACGCGGTCCAGCTGATGACCCTGCACTCGGCCAAAGGGCTGGAGTTCCCGCAGGTGTTTATCGTCGGGATGGAAGAGGGGATGTTCCCGAGCCAGATGTCGCTGGATGAAGGCGGTCGTCTGGAAGAGGAGCGTCGGCTGGCCTACGTGGGCGTGACCCGCGCCATGCAAAAGTTGACCCTCACCTACGCCGAAACCCGCCGTCTGTACGGCAAAGAGGTTTACCATCGTCCGTCGCGTTTTGTCGGTGAACTGCCGGAAGCCTGTGTGGAAGAAGTGCGCCTGCGGGCCAGCATTAGCCGTCCGGTTAGCCATCAGCGCCTCGGTGCGCCAATCTCAGAAAACGACACCGGTTATAAGCTCGGCCAGCGCGTTCGTCATGCCAAATTTGGCGAAGGCACCATCGTGAATCTGGAAGGCAGCGGTGAGCACAGCCGCCTGCAGGTGGCGTTCCAGGGGCAGGGGATCAAATGGCTGGTGGCGGCTTATGCGCGACTGGAAACCGTTTAACATTCAGAAAAATATCACTATTTTTTAATAATCTGCCAGGCTTATACGTTGAAGGGGATTTAATGCTCTTCAGCGTTCCCTTGCGTGTTGACGCCGCCGTGACTGCTGGCGTAACATGCGCGCACGATTACGCTAAGAGGACATTCGCCTTGGACACACCCAGTA
>NZ_JBOGBT010000053.1:0-16485 GCF_051656365.1 Silvania sp.
ATTCAGCCATGTAGTACAAGTGCCTCGATATTAATGGCGGCCAGTCTACATAACTCGTCGTGAAAATGATTAGCAATTTTCATTGAAAAGTGTGAACCGGCTCAAAGTAGGTGTATTGACGAACAACAACGCCCTCACCCGTGAAGATGATGGCAATCAAAAAAAATGATTACGGGCTGATGTGTTGACGTCAGCTATTGCTGGTCCGATTCTGCCAGGTCGTCATGCTCCTGGCCCAAGAGCGATAATTCCAACAATGCATAACGGTGCTCAACATAGTTGTGTACGTTGTTAGCAACCGCTAATTTGAACAGTGCCGTGGCGCTGTCCATATCCCCCAGACTTAGGTAGTACTTACCTAAATAGAAGTTGGTTTCACTGAGATGCTCAGCGAGCGAGGTGTTATCCGTTGCGTCCGCCTTGAGGCGTTCCATCAGCGTTGCTTCGCTAATGTTCCCCAGGTAGAACTCGACAATATTCCATCCCCATTGTTCCTTGTCCGATTTGTCGAAGCGCTGATTTAACGCCTCTTTTGCCTGCTTCGGATCGAGCTTCTGCTCAACGACGTAAAGCCACAGGCTACGGAAAGGATCATTAGGATCGTCTTGATAAAACGCCAGCAGATCATCTTGCGCTAGCTTGTCACGACCGCCGTAATAGAGGGCGATACCGCGATTCAAGTGCGCGTAGTTGTAAGTTGGATCAAGCTCAAGTACAGAATCAAACGCTTCATAGGCAGCATCAAAATTGCCTGCCTGCGTTAAATAAATGCCTAAGTAATTGAATACTTCCGGCATATCCGGTCGGATCGCTAACGCTTGTGAAAAATCATTTCGCGCCAGTGCCCTCAGACCGAGACTATCATACAACACTCCGCGCTCATATAAAAGCTGTGCGCGTTCATCATCGGTTAAAGCCCGACTGGCAAGAATTTGTTCCATGCGTGCCAGAATCACTTCCTGCTGCAAAGTCGGTTGCAGTGGCACTGCGAGGACTTCACTTTTACGCCAGGCAGAGTTGCTGCATCCTGCCAGCGTCAAAGCTGTCGCAACGAAACACCAGCGCAGAAAAGGCTTCATTTCCCACTCCCGAAGACAACTATTGGATGAACGTCCTGTCCCCCGGCGGCTCAACAAGGCGTCCTGCCTGATAACAAGCCCTCCGCATACGCGGAGGGCAAACGGCAAGCTTACTCGCCCTGTTGGCTAGCCGGAGCTTCCGGCGCAGCGGTAGAGGACTGCTCGGTCGCTTCTTTAATGCTCAGACGGATACGGCCCTGGCGGTCAACTTCCAGAACTTTAACCGGTACTTCCTGGTTCATCTGCAGGTAATCGGTCACTTTCTCAACGCGCTTGTCAGCGATCTGAGAGATGTGAACCAGACCTTCTTTACCGCCACCGATGGCAACGAATGCGCCAAAGTCAACGATACGGGTCACTTTACCATTGTAGATGCGGCCCACTTCGATCTCTGCAGTGATCTCTTCGATACGACGGATAGCGAATTTCGCTTTTTCACCGTCGGTCGCTGCGATCTTCACAGTACCGTCATCTTCGATTTCGATGGTGGTGCCGGTCTCTTCGGTCAGAGCACGGATAACAGAACCGCCTTTACCGATCACGTCTTTGATCTTGTCCGGGCTGATCTTAATGGTGTGGATACGCGGTGCGAACTGAGAAATATCGCCACGTGGCGCGTTAATCGCCTGTTCCATCACGCTCAGGATGTGCAGACGCGCACCTTTAGCCTGGTTCAGTGCAGCGTGCATGATCTCTTTGGTGATACCTTCAATTTTGATATCCATCTGCAGCGCAGAGATACCGTCGCGGGAACCCGCCACTTTGAAGTCCATATCACCCAGGTGATCTTCATCGCCCAGGATGTCAGACAGAACCACGAAGTTCTCGCCTTCTTTCACCAGACCCATTGCGATACCCGCAACAGCGGCTTTGATCGGCACGCCTGCATCCATCAGCGCCAGAGATGCGCCACATACGGAAGCCATGGAAGAAGAACCGTTAGATTCGGTGATTTCAGAAACCACACGAACGGTGTACGGGAATTTGTCAGAATCTGGCATTACAGCCAGTACGCCGCGCTTCGCCAGACGACCGTGACCAATTTCACGACGCTTCGGCGAGCCAACCATACCGGTTTCACCTACGCAGTACGGAGGGAAGTTGTAGTGGAACAGGAAGCTGTCAGTGCGATCGCCCATCAGTTCGTCGATGTTCTGCGCGTCACGTGCAGTACCCAGAGTCGCGGTAACCAGCGCCTGAGTTTCGCCACGGGTGAACAGTGCAGAACCGTGAGTACGTGGCAGCACGCCAGTACGCACATCCAGACCACGGATCATGTCTTTTTCACGGCCATCGATACGCGGCTCGCCTGCCAGAACGCGGCTACGAACAACGTTTTTCTCGATAGCGTGCAGAATTTCGCCCAGCTCGTTAGCGTCCAGGGATTCATCTTCTGCAACCAGTGCCGCAATGGCTTCAGCTTTGATGACGTCAACCTGCGCATAACGCGCTTGTTTGTCAGTGATGCGGTATGCATCGCTCAGACGTGCTTCAGCCTGGGCTGCAACGCGCGCGTTCAGCGCTTCGTTCACTGCTTCTGGCTGCCAGTCCCAACGTGGTTTACCGGCTTCTTTCACCAGTTCGTTGATGTTCTGGATAACGATCTGCTGCTGCTCGTGGCCAAAGACCACAGCGCCCAGCATCTGGTCTTCGCTCAGCAGTTCTGCTTCGGATTCAACCATCAGTACTGCAGCTTCGGTACCGGCAACAACCAGGTCCAGCTTACTTTCTTTCAGCTCATCCTGAGTCGGGTTCAGAACGTACTGGTCATTGATGTAACCCACACGTGCAGAACCAATTGGGCCGTTGAACGGAAGACCAGACAGTGACAGGGCCGCAGAGGCACCGATCATCGCCACGATATCCGGGTTAACCTGTGGGTTAACGGAAACAACGGTAGCAATAACCTGAACTTCGTTAATGAAACCTTCCGGGAACAGCGGGCGAACCGGGCGGTCAATCAGACGCGCAATCAGGGTTTCGCCTTCGCTTGGACGGCCTTCACGACGGAAGAAGCCACCCGGGATTTTACCAGCAGCGTAAGTACGCTCCTGATAGTTAACGGTCAGCGGGAAGAAGTCCTGGCCCGGTTTGGTTTTTTTCTGGCCTACCACGGTCACGAATACAGCAGTGTCATCCATGCTAACCATAACGGCAGCAGTGGCCTGACGCGCCATCATACCGGTTTCCAGCGTAACGGTGTGCTGACCGTACTGGAATTTGCGAACGATCGGATTCAGCAAGATTCTGTCCTTTCTTAAATGAATGACAGCACACCAGAGGCGTGCTGACGTTAAAACAGGACCTTCTTCGCATCCTCGCGACTAATGACAACCTTAACCCAAATGGGTAAAGCCTCTCATTAGCCGCGCGAACCTCTGCAATGAAGATCATTTATAGCAACAATACATTAGTTTCCAGTGAATTGCTGCGGCCTGGTTGAAAAAAGGGGCCATAAGGCCCCCTTTTCTGAAACTCGCAAGACTTAGCGACGCAGACCCAGACGCTCGATCAGCGCGGTGTAGCGTGCAACATCTTTACGTTTCAGGTAGTCGAGCAGTTTACGACGCTGAGAAACCATACGCAGCAGACCACGACGGCTGTGGTGATCTTTTTTGTGCTCTGCAAAGTGACCCTGCAGGTGGTTAATCTGTGCAGTCAGCAGTGCAACCTGAACTTCGGTAGAACCGCTGTCGTTAGCATCACGACCAAACTCAGAAACGATTTTAGCTTTAGCTTCAACGCTTAGAGACATTTTAAAACTCCAAAGTATAAAGAATGTAAGGATGCCGATCTCTAATTCAGCTATCCCATGTATAACGCTCGCCAATTGTTAAACAATTTGCCAGACGTTAAGCGGCAATATTCTACCCGCCTCCCCTGCTTATCGCAAGGTAAGCCGTCAGCTTATGCCGGATATTCAACCACCAGACGGCGCGGAGCAACGCGCCCTTCGTCGTCAATTTCACCCATGCCGATAAAGGCGTTGTGCTCACCTTCCGTCACCCGCACCAGCCCTTGATAAGGGACGTCAGGCGTGCGAACCGGATTACCGTTTTTAAAGTACACGGACGAGGTTAACGGCAGATTCACCACCGGGTAGTCCGACGCCGGACTGTCCATTGGCATCAGCAGCGGATCCAGTAAATCAGCTGCCGGGATGTCCTGCTCCTGCGCCTGTTCAACCAGCGCATGCAACTGCTCCAGCGTGACCATACGTTCCGCCGGATATTTACTCACGGCCAGACGGCGGAGATAAATAACGTGCGCACCGCAGCCCAGTTTTTCACCCAGATCGTCGATGATGGTGCGGATGTAAGTGCCTTTTGAACAGTGCACTTCCAGTTCCAGCTCATCACCTTCGTGACGAATAAACAACAGTTCATAGACCGTGATTGGGCGGGCTTCGCGCGGCACGTCGATACCCTGACGCGCGTATTCGTAGAGTTTCTTGCCCTGATATTTCAGCGCAGAGTACATCGACGGTACTTGCTGGATGTCGCCACGGAAACTGTCCAGAGCCGCATCAAGCTGCTCAGCAGTGAACGTCACTGGACGCTCTTCAACGACCAAACCATCCGCATCGGAGGTATCGGTGCGTTGACCCAGCTTCGCAATCACGCGGTAACGCTTGTCCGAATCCAGCAGATACTGGGAAAACTTCGTCGCTTCGCCCAGGCAAACCGGCAGCATGCCCGTCGCCAGCGGATCCAGCGCGCCGGTATGCCCGGCACGGTTGGCATTATAGAGACGCTTTACTTTTTGCAGCACGTCGTTGCTGGAGGCCCCCTGAGGTTTATCCAGCAGCAGGACGCCGTGCACATCGCGACCGCGACGACGAGGACGACTCATCAGTCCTCCTTGCTATCGTCCGGGTTTACACGACGCTCATCATCCTGTTTCACCACGCTGGTGACCAGGTTGGACATGCGCATCCCTTCGACCAGTGAGTTGTCGTAGAAGAAGGTCAGTTCCGGCACGATACGCAGGCGCATCGCTTTGCCGAGCAGAGAGCGGATAAAGCCAGACGCATCCTGCAGTGCCTTGATGCCGAGCTTAACTGCCGCTTCATCTTTATCGTTCAGGAAGGTCACGAACACTTTGGCATAGGCCAGATCGCGAGACACTTCAACACCGGATACGGTCGTCATCATGCCCAGACGCGGGTCTTTAATTTCGCGCTGCAGGATGATAGCGATCTCTTTTTGCATCTCCTGGGAAACGCGCTGTGGGCGACCAAATTCTTTCGCCATAATAAATTCTCCAGACAAAAAAGGGGCTAAAAGCCCCTTTTGATAATTCTTGCCGGGTGGCGCTTCGCTTACCCGGCCTTGATTCCATTAATCTTGTGAAGATTAATCGATGCTACGTTTGATCTCGATGATTTCGAACACTTCGATCATGTCGCCAACGCGAACGTCGTTGTAGTTCTTAACGCCGATACCACATTCCATGCCGTTACGGACTTCGTTAACGTCATCTTTGAAGCGGCGCAGGGATTCCAGCTCGCCTTCATAGATAACCACGTTGTCGCGCAGTACGCGGATTGGGTTGTGACGTTTGATCGTGCCTTCGGTAACCATACAGCCCGCGATTGCACCGAATTTCGGTGATTTGAACACGTCGCGCACTTCAGCCAGACCGATGATCTGCTGTTTCAGTTCCGGAGACAGCATGCCGCTCATCGCCGCTTTCACTTCGTCGATCAGATGATAGATGACGGAGTAGTAGCGCAGATCCAGGCTTTCGGAGTCGATAACTTTACGCGCAGATGCGTCAGCACGTACGTTAAAGCCAACCAGAATTGCGTTGGAAGCCGCAGCCAGGGTTGCGTCGGTTTCGGTGATACCACCTACGCCAGAACCGATGATCTTCACTTTCACTTCGTCGGTAGACAGTTTCAGTAAGGAATCGGAAATCGCTTCTACGGAACCCTGAACGTCTGCCTTCAGTACGACGTTCACTTCGTGAACTTCGCCTTCGGTCATGTTGGCGAACATGTTCTCGAGTTTGGATTTCTGCTGACGAGCCAGCTTAACTTCACGGAATTTGCCCTGACGATACAGTGCAACTTCACGCGCTTTTTTCTCGTCACGCACAACGGTCACTTCATCACCGGCTGCCGGAACACCGGACAGACCCAGGATTTCCACCGGAATGGACGGACCCGCTTCCAGAACTTCACGACCCAGTTCGTCACGCATTGCACGAACACGGCCATATTCGAAGCCACACAGCACGATATCGCCCTTGTTCAGGGTACCTTCGCGAACCAGAACGGTTGCGACCGGGCCACGGCCTTTATCCAGGAAGGATTCGATTACCGCGCCGCTTGCCATACCGTTGCGAACCGCTTTCAGCTCCAGAACTTCAGCCTGCAGCAGGATAGCGTTCAGCAGGTCATCAATACCGGTACCCACTTTTGCAGATACTGGGATGAACTGAGACTCACCGCCCCACTCTTCCGGCATAACACCGTACTGGGACAGCTCGTTTTTAACGCGATCCATGTCCGCTTCAGGCTTATCGATTTTGTTCACTGCAACAACAACCGGCACCTGCGCCGCTTTCGCGTGCTGGATAGCTTCGATAGTCTGTGGCATCACGCCATCGTCTGCCGCTACAACCAGAACAACGATATCCGTTGCCTGAGCACCACGAGCACGCATCGAGGTAAACGCGGCGTGACCCGGGGTATCCAGGAAGGTGATCATTCCGTTGTCAGTTTCAACGTGATAAGCACCGATGTGCTGGGTAATGCCGCCCGCTTCGCCAGAGGCCACTTTCGTTGAACGAATGTAGTCCAGCAGAGAGGTTTTACCGTGGTCAACGTGACCCATGATGGTTACAACCGGTGCGCGGGCTTCTGCCGCTGCGCCAGTGTCACGGTCGCTCATTACCGCTTCTTCCAGCTCGTTTTCACGACGCAGGATAACTTTGTGGCCCATCTCTTCGGCAACCAGCTGTGCGGTTTCCTGGTCGATGACCTGGTTGATGGTGGCCATTGCGCCCAGCTTCATCATCGCTTTGATGACCTGAGAGCCTTTAACTGCCATCTTGTTAGCCAGTTCGCCAACAGTGATGGTTTCGCCGATCACAACGTCACGGTTAACGGCCTGCGCTGGCTTCTGGAAGCCCTGCTGCAGTGCGGAACCTTTACGTTTGCCGCCTTTACCACCGCGTCCCGCTGCACGTGCTTCTTCACGGTCAGCTTTAGACTCAGAGTGCTTGTTGCCTTTCTTCTGAGGACGGGCAGCTTTTGTTGCGGTACGCGCACGGCTACGACCCGCTTCAACTTCACGGTCGTTTTCGTCTTCAGCCTGGCGTGCGTGCTGAGAAGTGGTGACGTGATAATCGCTCTTATCCTCTTCACCTTTAGCTTTCTCTTGCTCTGCCCACACACCGGCATTTTCTTCCGCCATACGGCGGGCTTCTTCAGCAACACGACGCGCATCTTCTTCAAGCTTGCGGCGTGCTTCTTCTTCGGCTTTACGCTTAAGATCGGCTGCTTCGTTTTCGCGACGGGCTTTATCCGTTTGGGCAGTTTTGGTCATATCGTCAGTCTGTTGATTGCTCACTTTGTCTTTTTCCGCAGCTTCGCGCTTCGCTTTATCACTGGCGTCGCGCTTCGCTTTTTCTGCGGCCTCACGTTCAGCTTTTAATTCTGCCTCACGCTTAGCGGTTGCTTCCGCCTCACGCTTAGCTTGGTCTTCCGCTTCACGCTGCGCCTGCTCTTCCGCGGCAAGGCGTTCAGCCTCTTGCGGATCACGTTTTACAAAGGTGCGTGTCTTGCGGACTTCGATTTGTACCGATTTGCTTTTTCCACCGGTACCAGGAACGTTTAACGTACTGCGCGTTTTGCGCTGTAACGTCAGTTTGTCAGGCGCCGAACCGTGTTCACGGTTCAGGTGCGATAACAAGGTTTGTTTCTCTTGCGCGGTCACTGAGTCATCAGCGGCTTTCGGGATCCCTGCATCAGCAAATTGCTGTACCAGGCGATCCACGGAGGTCTGAATTTCAGCAGCCAGCGTTTTTACAGTTACATCAGTCATGCTGTTCCTTCCTGCTACAGTTTATTACGCTTCGTCGCCGAACCAGCAAATATTACGTGCGGCCATGATGAGCTCGCCGGCTTTCTCGTCGGTTAAACCTTCGATATCAGCCAGGTCATCAACGCCTTGTTCAGCGAGATCTTCCAGCGTACAAACACCACGGGCAGCCAGCTTGAACGCAATCGCACGATCAAGACCTTCCAGATTCAGCAGGTCATCAGCCGGCTTGTTATCACCAAGGCTTTCTTCCTGAGCCAGTGCCAGGGTGGTCAGTGCGTTTTTAGCGCGTTCACGCAGGGCTTCAACGGTGGCTTCATCCAGGCCGTCAATTTCCAGCAGTTCTTTCATTGGCACATAGGCCAGTTCTTCAAGGGATGAGAAACCTTCTTCAACCAGAACAGTGGCGAACTCTTCGTCAATTTCAAGGTATTTAGTGAAGGTATCAATCGCCGCATGCGCTTCAGCCTGATGCTTAGCCTGCAGGTCGTCAACGGTCATCACATTGAGTTCCCAGCCGCTCAGCTGCGAAGCCAGACGCACGTTCTGACCATTACGGCCGATCGCCTGCGCCAGATTACCGGCTTCAACGGCGATATCCATGGTGTGCTTGTCTTCGTCTACAACGATAGACGCTACATCAGCCGGTGCCATTGCATTAATCACAAACTGCGCCGGGTTATCATCCCACAGAACGATATCAATACGCTCGCCGCCCAGTTCAGTCGATACTGCCTGAACGCGCGCGCCACGCATACCGACGCAAGCACCGACCGGATCGATACGCTTGTCGTTGGTTTTTACCGCGATTTTCGCACGGGAACCCGGATCGCGGGCCGCGGCTTTGATCTCGATAACTTCTTCGCCGATTTCTGGCACTTCAATGCGGAACAGTTCGATCAGCATTTCAGGCTTAGAACGCGTCACAAACAGCTGCGCACCGCGGGCTTCTGGACGCACGGAATACAGTACGCCACGAATGCGGTCACCCGGACGGAAGTTTTCACGAGGCAGCATATCTTCACGCATAATTACCGCTTCTGCGTTGCTACCCAGATCCAGGGAGATGTTGTCGCGGTTAACTTTCTTCACCACGCCAGTGATGATCTCGCCTTCGTGCTCACGGAACTGGTCAACAACCATTGCGCGTTCGGCTTCACGTACTTTCTGTACGATAACCTGTTTCGCTGTCTGCGTCGTGATACGGTCGAAAGTAACGGATTCAATCTGATCTTCAACGTAGTCGTCAACGTTCAGGCTTTCATCTTCGTAACGTGCTGCTTCCAGCGTGATCTCTTTCGTTGGCTGAGTCACTTCCTCAACAATAATCCAACGACGGAAAGTATCGAAGTCACCGCTTTTACGATCGATTTCTACGCGGACATCGATCTCTTGTTCGTATTTTTTCTTAGTTGCCGTAGCCAGTGCACTTTCCAGCGCTTCGAAAATCTTCTCACGCGGCAGTGATTTTTCGTTGGAAACGGCTTCAACAACAGCCAAAATTTCTTTGTTCATCGCGGGCTTTTCACCTCAATCCAGACTGTTAAAAGTGGGGAACCAGGTTCGCCTTCTGGATATTACTCAGCGCGAACACTTCATCTTTGCCTTCGACTGTAACCGTGATCATCTCACCGTCAACGGCTTTAATAACGCCTTGCCATTTACGGCGGTTCTGTACGGCCATGCGCAGAACGAGAGCCACTTCTTCACCAGTAAAGCGCGTATAGTGTTCAGCCGTGAACATAGGGCGATCGAGACCAGGCGAGGAGACTTCCAGGTTGTAGGCAACGGTAATCGGCTCTTCAACATCCAGAACCGCACTCACCTGGTGGCTGACATCAGCACAATCATCAACATTGATGCCATCTTCACTATCAATATAGATGCGCAGCGTGGATGTGCGGCTGCGAATAAATTCGATGCCGACCAGTTCGTAGCCCAGTGCTTCGACTGGTGCTGTAATCATCTCTGTTAATTTTTGCTCTAATGTGGACAAGCCCACCCCCAAGAAGACATAAAAAAAGGGCGTAAAGCCCAGTTATTCTGTAGTCAGATAACAAAAAACCCCGATAAATCGGGGCTTTAGATAACTGAACCCTATAGCCACAGCTGTGGCCTGGAACACTTTCAAAAAGAATTTTTTCAAATCCAGCTACGAAGGCGCCAGGTCTTCACAGTATATTTGAAAAAGGACTTTACAGGAAAGTGGTTGCGGGGGCCGGATTTGAACCGACGACCTTCGGGTTATGAGCCCGACGAGCTACCAGGCTGCTCCACCCCGCGCCTGAAACGTGGCAAATTCTACTCGTTGTGGGTAAAAAATGCAAATAATGCTGGGATTTGGTACCGAGGACGGGACGTAAAATCGGCGTACAGTATATTGATAGCGAAGGTCGCCTGTCAACCCCAGCAACCTCAGGTGTTCAGACGGGATATTTTTACAAATAATCCACGAATCTCTTCCGGTACTCGTCAAAAGATGATTAAATGAAAACTCACTTATTTTGCATAAAAATGCATTTAGAGTGAAAGCGATCACTCATCAGTCAATCAAGCAGGGTTTTATTTTATGACGACGATTCTCAAGCATCTTCCGCAAGGACAACGTATTGGCATCGCTTTTTCTGGCGGCCTGGATACCAGCGCTGCACTGCTGTGGATGCGCCAGAAGGGAGCAGTTCCTTATGCATATACTGCGAACCTTGGGCAGCCGGATGAGGACGATTACGATGCAATTCCTCGTCGCGCCATGGAGTACGGTGCAGAAAATGCTCGCCTGATTGACTGCCGTAAGCAGCTGGTTGCAGAAGGCATTGCCGCCATCCAGTGTGGCGCATTCCACAATACCACCGGTGGCCTTACCTACTTCAACACCACCCCGCTGGGCCGTGCCGTTACCGGCACCATGCTGGTTGCTGCCATGAAAGACGATGGCGTCAATATCTGGGGTGACGGCAGTACCTATAAAGGTAACGACATTGAGCGTTTCTATCGTTACGGTCTGCTGACCAACGCGGAACTGCAGATTTACAAACCGTGGCTGGATACTGACTTCATTGATGAACTCGGTGGCCGTCATGAAATGTCCGAGTTCATGATCGCCTGCGGCTTTGACTACAAGATGTCCGTAGAAAAAGCCTACTCCACTGACTCCAACATGCTGGGTGCGACGCACGAAGCCAAAGACCTCGAATTCCTGAACTCCAGCGTGAAGATCGTTAACCCGATCATGGGCGTGAAGTTCTGGGACGAAAACGTCAAAATTCAGGCTGAAGAAGTAACCGTTCGTTTTGAACGTGGTCATCCGGTTGCCCTGAACGGTCAAACCTTCTCTGATGACGTTGAACTGATGCTGGAAGCAAACCGCATCGGCGGTCGTCACGGCCTGGGGATGAGCGATCAAATTGAAAACCGTATCATCGAAGCGAAAAGCCGTGGCATCTATGAAGCTCCTGGGATGGCGCTGCTGCATATCGCTTACGAGCGTCTGCTGACCGGAATTCACAACGAAGACACCATTGAGCAATATCACTCGCACGGTCGCCAGCTGGGTAAACTGCTGTATCAGGGCCGCTGGTTCGATCCACAGGCACTGATGCTGCGTGACGCGTTACAACGCTGGGTGGCAAGCGCAATCACGGGTGAAGTCACGCTGGAACTGCGTCGTGGTAACGACTACTCGATCCTGAACACGGTATCTGACAACCTTACCTACCAGGCAGAACGTCTGACAATGGAGAAAGGTGATTCAGTGTTCTCCCCGGACGATCGTATTGGCCAGCTGACCATGCGTAATCTGGATATTACCGATACTCGCGCCAAGCTGTTCACATACACTGAAAACGGCCTGCTCTCTGTATCAAGCAGCAACGGCCTGCCGCAGGTTGAGAATCTGGAAAGCAGCGACAAGTAATCACTGAGCAGAAATGCAAAAGGCGCCTGAAGGCGCCTTTTTCTTTGGCTGCTGTAGTTGTAGGCCCGGCCTACACTGTAAAACCACAGTGTACAGACGAAAAAAAAGACATCCTGCGATGTCTTTTTTTTCGGAATATTGGTACTGAGGATGGGACTCGAACCCACAAGCCCGTTAGGGCACTACCACCTCAAGGTAGCGTGTCTACCAATTCCACCACCTCAGCACGGATACTACTATTACTGCGGGATATCGCTGGTCGGCTTAGCCGGCGCTGCTGACTGAGTCTGCTCGGATTTCGCCGGTGCGCTCAGATTTTCCCACTCACTTCCTTTACTGGTCTTGTTGCTGTTGATATTGCCCAGCGCCAGACTGATAATGAAAAACAGCGTTGCCAGAATCGCCGTTGCACGGGTCATGAAGTTACCAGAACCACTTGAACCGAACAGCGTACCAGAAGCGCCTGCTCCAAAGGAGGCTCCCATATCAGCGCCTTTACCTTGCTGCAGCATAATCAGCGCTACCAGAGCGATGGCTACAATAAGGAAAACTACCAAAAGAGCTTCGTACATAATCAACCTGTTCCTTGCGGATTTGCCGCATACCAAAGCTTCGACCAATAACCAGGAAAACGTGTTTCCTGATGAAGCGGGTGTGAATACTAACCAAAGCGAATGGCCTTCGCAAGGGCAATTTCAGCACATTGTATCAACTGCAGAAAAAAACAGCAAAACCGCAGGGATTGTGCAAAATAAAGGCGGCAAGCACCGCCTTTTTAGTCACTTAACGCACTTATGCCGCTTTAACGGCATCCGCAATACGGTGCGCAAACTCGGTGACCTGCGCTTCGTCTTCACCTTCCACCATTACGCGGATTAGCGGCTCGGTGCCAGACTTACGCAGCAGAACGCGACCACGGGAACCTAAGGCCGCTTCCACCTCAGCCATCACCGCTTTCACATTGTCATTTTCCAGCGGGTTGCCGTTACCTGCGGTAAAGCGAACGTTGACCAGGATCTGCGGGAACATTTTCATTCCACTGCACAGATCGTGAAGGGTCATATGGTTACGCACCATCGCAGCCACCACCTGCAGGCTCGCCACGATGCCGTCACCGGTGGTGGTTTTATCCAGCAGAATGACGTGGCCGGAGTTTTCTGCTCCAATGCGCCAGCCTTTCTCCTGCAGTTTTTCCAGCACGTAACGGTCGCCCACTTTCGCGCGCGCAAACGGGATGCCCAGTTGCTTAAGCGCCAGCTCCAGCCCCATGTTACTCATCAGCGTACCGACAGCACCACCGCGCAGCTGGCCCTGACGCAGGCCTTCACGGGCAATGATATACAAGATCTGATCGCCATCCACCTTATTGCCTTCGTGGTCAACCATAATCACGCGATCGCCGTCGCCGTCATAGGCTATCCCCAGATCGGCCTTCTCTGCCAACACGCGCGCCTGCAGGGCACGGACATCCGTCGCGCCCACTTCTTCGTTAATGTTGACACCGTTTGGCTCACAGCCAATGGCGACAACCTTCGCGCCCAGCTCGCGGAACACGTTCGGCGCGATATGGTAGGTTGCACCGTTAGCGCAGTCGACCACGATTTTCAGATGGCCCAGGCTCAGCTCATTCGGGAACGTGCCTTTGCAGAATTCAATGTATCGACCTGCAGCATCGACGATGCGGCTGGCTTTACCCAGCTCAGCGGAGTCCACGCAGGTCAGCTCTTTTTCCATTTCCGCTTCAATGGCTTCTTCTACATCGTCCGGCAGTTTGGTGCCATCGATGGAGAAGAATTTGATGCCGTTATCGTAAAACGGGTTATGCGATGCTGAGATCACAATCCCCGCTTCTGCGCGGAAGGTACGAGTGAGATAGGCTACCGCTGGTGTCGGCATTGGTCCGGTAAAGGAGGCAGAGAGTCCCGCCGCAGAAAGGCCGGCTTCCAGTGCCGATTCCAGCATATAGCCAGAGATACGCGTATCTTTGCCAATGATGATTTTACGTGAGCCGTGACTGGCCAGCACCTTGCCTGCTGCCCAGCCTAACTTCAGCACAAACTCAGGTGTGATTGGCGCATCGCCCACGCGTCCACGAATGCCGTCGGTACCAAAAAATTTACGATTACTCATAGCGGTTGTTTTCCTTAGCGGCCAGCGTGGCTTCCACCACGCGCATAGCTTCTGCTGTCTCTTTTACGTCATGGACGCGAATAATTTGTGCTCCCTGCATCGCAGCAATTACCGCGCAGGCCAGACTGCCGCTCAGGCGATCCGTTGGTCCCACGTTCAGCAGTTGTCCTATCATGGATTTTCGCGACATTCCAACCAGCAGCGGCAGGCCAAAATGGTGAAACTCAGATAAGCGCGCAAGAAGCTCGTAGTTATGAGAGAGATTTTTACCGAAACCGAATCCCGGGTCGAGCAGCAATTTCTCTTTTGCGATACCGGCACGTTCACAGCGTGCAATTTGCTCAATAAAGTAGCGATTTACATCGGCGAACACATCTTCGTACTTTGGCGCTTCCTGCATTGTCTTCGGCTGGCCTTGCATATGCATCAGACAGACAGGCAGGCCCGTCTCTGCCGCCGCCTCCAGCGCGCCCGGTTCGGTCAGGGAACGAATGTCATTAATAATGTGAGCACCCACTCTCGCTGATTCGCGAATGACCTCAGGTTTGGAGGTATCTACCGAGATCCAGACCTCGAATCGCTGGGCAATAGCTTCAACCACGGGGATCACCCGTGACAACTCTTCATCAACGCTGACATCCGCCGCACCTGGACGGGTCGACTCGCCGCCGACATCAATAATCGTCGCCCCGGCGTTGATCATCATATTCGCGTGCTTGACCGCCTCAATGAGCGTGTTATGCGTACCACCGTCAGAGAAAGAGTCTGGCGTAACGTTCAGGATCCCCATCACATGCGGATGCGACAGATCGAGATAAGAATCCTGGGCGAAGAGTTTCATGGCTAATCCCTGGTTTTATAGTTAAGCAGACAAGAAAAACCCCGGGGCAAGCCCCAGGGTTTCAGGTAAAGAGAACATCATCGACAGCAGTGACTTATTTGTCGCCCAACTGTTCTGACATGGTGTTACCCGGGTTCGGCGTACGCGGTTCATCGACCGGACGCGGTGCACGAGGGGTGCCATTGCTATCAGAGTTGTTGGAGGTGCCTGGATCTTCCCAGCCCGCTGGCGGACGCACATCACGACGCGCCATCAGGTCATCGATCTGCGGTGCATCGATGGTCTCATATTTCATGAGCGCATCTTTCATCGCATGCAGGATATCCATATTTTCGTTCAGGATCTGACGCGCGCGACCGTAGTTACGTTCAACGAGCAATTTCACTTCCTGGTCGATAATACGCGCCGTTTCGTCGGACATGTGCTTCGCTTTTGCGACGGAGCGACCGAGGAACACTTCACCCTCTTCTTCCGCATACAGCAGCGGACCCAGCTTGTCGGAGAAGCCCCACTGGGTGACCATGTTACGTGCCAGGTTGGTCGCGACTTTAATGTCGTTAGACGCACCGGTAGAAACACGTTCCACACCGTAGATAATCTCTTCCGCCAGGCGACCACCGTACAGGGTCGAAATCTGACTTTCCAGCTTCTGACGGCTGGCGCTGATAGCATCGCCTTCCGGCAGGAAGAACGTGACGCCAAGCGCACGACCGCGCGGAATAATCGTCACTTTATGCACCGGATCGTGTTCCGGCACCAGGCGACCAATAATCGCATGGCCTGCTTCGTGGTAAGCCGTGGACTCTTTCTGCGCTTCCGTCATCACCATGGAGCGGCGTTCCGCACCCATCATGATTTTGTCTTTCGCTTTCTCGAACTCAACCATCGACACCACGCGCTTGTTGCCGCGGGCTGCAAACAGCGCAGCTTCGTTCACCAGGTTTGCGAGATCCGCACCGGAGAAGCCCGGGGTACCGCGCGCAATGATTGCCGCATCGATGTCCGGAGACAGCGGTACGCGACGCATATGCACTTTCAGGATCTGCTCGCGACCACGAACGTCTGGCAGACCAACAACAACCTGACGGTCAAAACGGCCTGGACGCAGCAGCGCAGGGTCAAGAACGTCCGGACGGTTAGTTGCCGCGATAACGATAATACCTTCGTTACCTTCGAAGCCATCCATCTCAACCAGCATCTGGTTCAGAGTCTGTTCACGTTCATCGTGACCGCCGCCCAGACCCGCGCCACGCTGGCGGCCTACGGCATCGATTTCATCGATGAAGATAATGCACGGTGCTGCCTTCTTGGCCTGCTCGAACATGTCACGCACACGAGATGCACCGACACCCACGAACATTTCAACGAAGTCAGAACCTGAAATGGTAAAGAACGGGACTTTCGCTTCACCCGCGATGGCTTTCGCCAGCAGGGTTTTACCGGTACCCGGAGGACCTACCATCAGAACGCCTT
>NZ_JBOGBT010000054.1:0-15473 GCF_051656365.1 Silvania sp.
CTGGCGTCCAGCCCTTGTCATCCGGTCTCCGGTTCGCCGATTTCAGCGGGGACTCAACACCCGTGCCCCATTCAGACCGCTGAGAAGGTGGAGGGAGCGTAAGTCCGGCTGAAAATCGCTGAGGCGTTGACCGCAGGCCGGGGCGAGGCGCAGGGATGCGCCGAGAGGGCGTGACCTACATGGATGTAGGATCATGCCCGACCCGAAGCCGAAGGGAATAAGCCGAAGGGACCGCGCAGCGGCGATTTTCTGTGCCGGGAGCCGGGATTGTAAAGGGGGCGGCGGCAGCCCCCTTTACACGTTCACCGCAGCACGTCAGACAGGAAGCAGAGGATTAAGAGTGAACGGAACGGTTCCACTTTTTCCTCAAAGGGCTTTGTAGTCAGCAAAATAACGAATAAAAGCGTGATTTTGCTTATCTGACCAGCATTAAGGCATTTGCCTTCCCTTTTGTTTACCCGACGCCTTACAGCGCGATACGGATCACATCATCCGGCTGGGTCGCTTCCTGCTGACGGGTAGACTTCTGCTTCACCGTCACGTACAGGGTTTTGCCATCTGCAGAGAGCGCCAGGCTGTTCGGGAAGGTTGGCGTATCGATAGTTTTGGTCACTTTATAGGTTTTGGCATCAATGATGCTCACCTTGCCCGCTTCGCGGTGGGTGACGTAGGCTTCGTTGCGCGCCGGGTTAAACAGCACTGCCAGCGATTCTGGTGCGGCTACTTTGTCGAGGACTTTGCCATCTTTCAGCGACACAACCAGCACTTCCGGCTGTTTTGAATCGGTAATAAACGCGCGCTGGCCGTCGATGTCGAGGCTCAGGTTCAGGTAGAAGTGCTCTTTCCCGTCATCCTGCAGTTTTTTGCGCTCGATAACCTTATTGGTCGCGGTATCGATAGTAATCAGCTCGCCGTCACCGTTGGTGGTGTACAGGCGCTTAGCTTTCGCATCCAGCGCGAGGCCAGTGCTGAACGTCCCGGTACCCGTAATGGTGGTTTTCAGCTTCAGGGTTTCGCCGTCCACAACCCAAATCACGCTCTCTTTACCGATGCCGGTAATATAAACGCTGTTGGTGGTGTCATCCGCCACCAGCTCACGCGGCTGCAGCGGTTTCACGGTTTCGCTGCGCTTGCGATCGTCGAGCACCAGACGGCCTTTCACGTCGCCGGTTTTGGCGTCGATGGCGGTCACCGCGCTGTTAGTGGTGTTACCAAACCACAGGGTCTGGGTGGTGTTGTTAATGGTGGCGCCAAATGGCTTCAGGTCGCTATGAATAGCCTGGGTCACTTCCAGCGTCAGCGGATCGAGGCGGTACACCACCCCACCCTTATCGGTTTTGCGGCTCTGTGTGGTAGCCACCCACAGCGCATTTTCCTGCTGGCTGACAGCCATCTCATACGCGCCTTTACCGACTGCTTTACGCAGCATCTCTTCTGCGGCGTGGACATTAAAAGCACCGGCAACCAGCAGAGAACCCAACAGCAGTGAGCCACGCAGACGCGGCGAGCACAGATGACGTAAATGCATAACAACTCCCTTTTACAATAAATGGTATCGCCGACATCGCTTCCGTCAGGCGAAGTCATCGCTTCGCCTTGTTATTGATGCGAATAGTAATCATTATTTATCATAATGTGGAGTAATTCTTGATCTCACCAGGGCGTTTCGCCGTTTTTATCTCCACTTTCGTTAACGCTATGTGCGGTTTTGGTTTTCAAAACATTTACAAAACATTTAACATACACGCACATGTTCCATTTGGTTCGTCATTTCTCAACCGGCCTTTACTCATGAAAATCTTTTCTGCCCGTGCGGCAACGCTCCCTCTGCTGTTGGTTCCTGTTGCGGTCCTCGCCGCCGACGAACAAACCATGATCGTCAGCGCAATGCCGCAAACCCTTTCCGAGCTGGATACCCCTGCTGCCGTCAGCGTGGTAAACGGCGAGGATATGCGCCATGCCGCACCGCGCATTAACCTCTCCGAATCCCTCGGCAGCGTGCCGGGACTGCAGATCCAGAACCGGCAGAACTACGCCCAGGATCTCCAGCTGTCGATGCGCGGATTTGGCGCCCGCTCCACTTTTGGCGTGCGCGGCATTCGCCTGTATGTCGACGGCATCCCGGCCACTATGCCGGACGGCCAGGGGCAAACCTCCAATATCGATCTCAACAGCGTGGAGAGCGTCGAAGTGCTGCGTGGGCCGTTTTCCGCCCTGTACGGCAACGCCTCCGGCGGAGTGATTAACATGGCGACCGAAACCGGACGCCAGCCAACCACGGTGGAAGCCAGCAGCTATTACGGCAGCTACGGAAGCTGGCGCTACGGCATGAAAGCCACCGGGGCGATGGGCGACGGCAGCCAGCCGGGCGACGTGGATTACACCGTCTCTACCACCCGCTTTATTACCCAGGGCTACCGCGACCACAGCGCGGCGCGCAAGAACCTCGCTAACGCCAAACTGGGCGTGCGTATCGATGACGTCAGCAAGCTGAGCCTGATTTTCAACAGCGTCGACATCAAGGCCAACGATCCCGGCGGGCTGGATTACCAGGAGTGGCAAAACAATCCGCGCCAGTCGCCACGCGGGGATCAGTACAACACCCGTAAAACCATCAAACAGACCCAGGCGGGTCTGCGCTATGAACGCCAGATGAGCGAGCAGGACGACCTGAGCGTGATCATGTACGCCGGTGAGCGTGAAATGACCCAGTACCAGTCAATCCCGTTCCAGCCGCAGTTGCGGGACACCCACTCCGGCGGGGTGATCGACATGCAGCGTCACTATCAGGGCATCGACACTCGCTGGACACATCGCGGTGAACTGCTGGTACCGGTGACGTTTACCGGCGGGCTGAACTACGAAAACATGAGCGAAGATCGCCGTGGCTACGAAAACTACGTGATGAATAATGGAGTACCGGACTACGGTGTGAAAGGGGCGAAACGCCGGGATGAACGTAACCTGATGTGGAACGTCGATCCTTACCTGCAAACCAGCTGGCAGCTGACGCAAAAGCTGTCGCTGGATGCGGGCCTGCGCTATAGCTCAGTGTGGTTCGACTCAAACGACCACTACGTCCAGGGCAGCAATGGCGATGACAGCGGCGACACTAGCTATCACAAATGGCTGCCTGCCAGCTCGCTGAAATACGCCGTCACCGAGGCGTGGAACCTGTACGCCGCAGCGGGTCGCGGCTTTGAAACGCCAACCATCAACGAGCTGTCCTACCGCTCTGGCAACCAGAGCGGGCTGAACTTCGGCCTGAAGCCGTCCACCAGCGATACGTATGAAATTGGTAGCAAAACGCGGGTCGGCAACGGTCTGCTGACCGCGGCACTGTTCCGTACCAATACCGACGATGAGATCGTGGTCGACGCCAGCTCCGGGGGACGCACCAGCTATAAAAATGCCGGGAAAACCCGCCGTCAGGGCGTGGAACTCTCACTCGACCAGCAGTTTGCCGAAAACTGGAAGCTGAAAATGGCGTGGACCTATCTGGATGCGACCTATCGCACCAATGTCTGCGGCGATGACGACTGTAACGGCAACCGGATGCCAGGAATTGCCCGCAACATGGGTTATGCCTCGTTTGGCTGGCAGCCCGAAGAGGGCTGGTATGCCGGTTCCGACGTGCGCTATATGAGCGACATTATGGCCGACGACGAAAATAGCGCCAAAGCCCCCTCTTACACCGTGGTTGGCCTGAATACGGGCTATAAACTGAATTACGGTAATTGGGGAATGGATCTGTTTGGTCGTGTCGATAATTTGTTCGATAAAGAGTATGTGGGATCGGTGATCGTTAACGAATCCAACGGGCGTTATTACGAACCCGCGCCGGGGCGTAATTATGGCGTAGGCTTGTCGATCTCATACCGTTTCGAATAATAAAAATACCCGACGGAGAGGGCTCTGTCGGGTAATATTAGCCGCAACGCTGCTGGTGAAATAAACAGCGCATTGCGGCGATGGGCTGAGTTATCTTAAATATTGCTGAACCAGCAGGTTGTTGGCTTTATCGACCATATCAGCTACGGCAGCACGACTGCGCTCCACATCTCTGGCTTCCAGCGCGGACAGAAGTTCATCATAGCGATAAACGGAAACGGGCAAATCAATATCCCGATCGTAGTAATAGCTAAAGCACGGGCCAATTCGCATCCACAGCTGTTCAATCAGCGCGCTGAGGGTTGGCATTTCGGCATACTGGTACAGCTTAAAACGGAAGATCCGGTTAGTCTGCAGGGCGCGATCGGCTTCGCCATTGCTCATGGCATCGTGGAAGTCTTCGCACAGCCGGCGCACTTCTGCCAGCTGACTGTCCGTCATCTTCTCGCAGGCGCTGGCCACCGCCAGCATCTCCAGCTCCCGGCGGATCTTATTCACTTCGTTGTAGCGCACCTGCGTGACTTCAGGGACCAGGAACGCCTGCGCGGGAGCCGCATGCAGCGCACCCGCAGAGACCAGCCGCAGCAACGCCTCGCGAACCGGAGTAATACTGGTGCCTAATTTATCCGCAATCTCTTTGGTGACTAGCCTTTCACCGGGTCGCAGGGAGCCGGAAATTAACGCCCCTTTCAGCGCCACCTCCACCTGCGTGGTAAGACTCATTCGCTGAGCTTTTTCGATATTATCCAAATCAAGCATGATCTATTCCTGTAAATAATGCCAAGACGCTATTTGCCGCACAGGCACAATGCGTAAAGCAACGCGTGTTGATAATTCCTGTATCTGCATGCCTGGTTTCATGAACGCATAATAAACAAAAAAAATAATGGCTAATTGAAACTATCTCACCCGTCTTTGCGCGGGTCATGTCATAGTTATAACGATAATTAAAGCTGTTATTTCACATTTTGCCTACCCGGTGATAGCGGTTACACCCGCTATCACCGCAATAATTAGTTATTCTTCGCGACCTGTATCACGACTTTGCCGAAGTTCTTCCCTTCCAGCAGGCCGATCAGCGACGCAGGCGCGCTTTCCAGTCCGTCGATAAGCTGCTCGCGATACTGAAGTTTACCCGCTTTCACCCAGGCACCCATCTCCTGCTGGAACTCGTCAATTCGATGCCCGTAGTCCTGACCGATGATAAAACCCTGCATGCGGATGCGTTTTTTCAGCAGCGTGCCCATCAGCAGCGGCAGTCTGTCTGGCCCGTCCGGTAGGGATGTGGCGTTATAGCCGCTGACCAGCCCGCAAACCGGCACACGCGCCGAGGTATTGAGTAGCGGCAGCACCGCATCGAAGACCTTCCCACCGACGTTTTCGTAATAGACGTCGATGCCTGCCGGGCAGGCTTGCGCCAGCTGCTCGGCAAAATCGTCGGCGTGATGATCGATGCACTGGTCAAAGCCCAGCGTTTCGATGGCATAGCGGCATTTTTCCGCACCACCGGCAACGCCCACCACCCGGCTGCCTTTCAGCTTACCAATCTGCCCGACGGTAGCACCGACCGGGCCAGTTGCGGCCGCGACCACCAGCGTTTCACCGGCTTTCGGCTGCCCAATATCCAGCAAGCCCATGTAGGCGGTAAAGCCTGGCATGCCCATGATCCCCAGTGCCCAGGACGGATGCTCGGGGTTTTCCCCCAGCTTGACCAGCCCGCTGCCGTCAGAGACGGCGTAGTCCTGCCAGCCGCTGTAGCCCAGCACCCATTCACCGGGGGTAAAGTCAGGGTGATTCGACTGTTCGATACGGCTAACCGTCCCGCCGACCATCACCGCGCCAATCTCGACCGGCGGGGAGTAAGACGGGGCATCGCTCATTCGGCCACGCATGTAAGGGTCCAGCGACAGATAGACGGTGCGCAGCAGGATTTGCCCTTCGCCTGGGGCGGGAACGGGGGATTCTTCTAAACGGAAGTTTTCAGCGACGGGCGCGCCGTGCGGACGGGAGGCCAAAACCCAACGGCGATTCAGTGTGGAAGGCTGACTCATACATCACTCCTGATTATATAAATGTCCTTAGAGACTAGCTTCATATCCCCTTGCCCGCATTGTCATTACGAGCCGGACTGATTCAGCCGCACCACCAGATAGACGCAGGGTTCACGGCTTTCATTAATAAAACGACAGTCGTTAGGCGGCCCCAGTTCCAGGCAATCCCCGGCGCGCATCTCGTGGCGGGTATCCCCTTCCTGAAAGACCAGTTCGCCCGACTGGAGCCAGATCAGCTGGCGCGCCAGCGCGTATGATGACGCGGGCATTGGCACGTCGCTACCGCCCGGCAGTTCAACCTGGACCAGATCGATGGGCAGATCGCTGCGCGGCGAGACGTGACGGCGCAGGTAGTGCGTCAGCGGATCGCGCCACACCGGCTGGCTGGCAAAGCGCAGCAGCTTGCCTTCCTGCAGTTCCGCCCGGGCAATCAGGGTGGACATGCTAATGCCAAACGCCCCGGAAAGCCGGGCAAGCAGCGACGCCGTCGGGCTGCTCTCCGCCCGTTCAATTTTATGGATCATCGCCCGCGAGACGCCTGCCCGCTCGGCAAGCTCGCTCAGCGACCAGCCGCGGGATTCACGCTCAACCCGAATGCGCGCGCTGATCCGCTGATTGATGTTGTCTGGCATAGTATTCATGGCGTAATACTATAGTGTAAAAAAGGGATTTCAACGCGGTTTTTCATAACAAAAAGATATGGCTTATACCCTGGCGTTGCGAATATCATTCTGTGTAATATCGTGACGATACGTACTACTATAGTGAACAACAAAGCCCCGAGGATGCTTCATGATTATCCGACACGCCTGCAAAGACGATTGCGCCGCCATCGGCGAAATCTATAACCATGCTGTACTACACACTGCCGCGATCTGGAATGACAAGACCGTTGATACCGATAACCGCATTGCGTGGTTTGAAGCCCGCCAGCTGGTCGGCTATCCGGTGCTGGTGAGCGTGGAAGACGACGTTGTAACCGGCTACGCCTCGTTCGGGGACTGGCGTGCGTTTGATGGTTTTCGTCATACGGTGGAGCATTCGGTGTACGTCCATCCGGATCATCAGGGCAAAGGCATTGGCCGCGAACTGATGAAAGCGCTGATTGGTGAAGCTAAGCGCATCGGTAAACACGTGATGGTGGCGGGCATAGAAGCGCAAAACAGCGCTTCTATTCATCTGCATGAGACATTAGGTTTTGTCACCACCGGGCAGATGCCGCAGGTGGGAACCAAGTTTGGCCGCTGGCTGGATCTGACCTTTATGCAGCTGCAGCTCGACGCGCGCAGCGAGCCGGATAATATCGGATGAATCAGTCGCTGACGCTGGTGTTCCTTGTTGCCGCAGGCATTGGCCTGGTGGTGCAGAACACGCTGATGGTGCGCATCACCCAAAGCTCGAGCACCATACTTATCGCCATGCTGCTTAACTCGTTGGTGGGCATCGTCCTGTTTGTGTCGATTTTGCTGATTAAAAACGGCGTCGCCGGGTTCAGCGAGCTGGTGCATACGGTGCGCTGGTGGACATTAATCCCCGGCCTGCTGGGATCGTTTTTTGTCTTTGCCAGCATCAGTGGCTATCAGTATGTGGGTGCGGCGACAACCATTGCGGTGCTGGTCGCCAGCCAGCTGATCGGCGGACTGGTAATGGACGTGGTGCGCAGTCAGGGCGTTCCCCTGCGGGCACTGATTGGCCCGGTATGCGGTGCGGTATTGCTGGTGGTGGGCGCCTGGCTCGTCGCCAGGCGCGAGTTCTGAACTTAGAGAATAACGCCGCCTTTGGTCAGGCTATCCTGGCGGGCCTCCTGATCTTCTTTATAGTGTTTACCGTGATGAGCAATGGTATTGCGCAGGCGCTGCTGCTGGGCATAGCGATCTTCACGGCTTAACTCAGTATCTTCACTTAATTCGATCAGCAGTTCGTTCATATGGACGATCACGCTTTCGGTTACCGCCGCATCAACGCGGGCGATAACCTCCTCTAAATGTGACATTGTCACTCCTTGCTTGTTTATTCCCTCTCCCCTATAGGGAGAGGGTCAGGGTGAGGGGCACAAACCGCACCAGACTCAGTTTAATTTCGCTTTCGAGAAATCGCTGCCCATCAGGCTGACACTATACCCGCTGACGTTGCTGCGGGTCGCGTAGAATGTTTTGCCGTTAGCCAGCGCAATCCACGGAGCCTGCTGATAGAAAATCTCCTGCGCCTGGCCGTACAGCTTCGCGCGGGCGGCCGGGTCGCTGGTCAGCTTCGCTTTTTCAACCAGATCGTTATACCCCTTGTCGCACCAGCGTGCGGCATTGGAGCCGGTTTTGATGCTGTTGCAGCCCAGCAGAACATCGGCAAAGTTATCCGGATCGCCGTTATCGGACATCCAGCCAAACAGCGCGCTGTCGTGCTCGCCTTTACGCATGCTGGAGAGGTACTCGCCCCACTCGTACGAGACGATTTTCGCCTTGATACCCACTTTCGCCCAGTCGTTCTGGATCATCTCGGCAATGCGACGTGAGTTCGGGTTATAAGGACGTTGCACCGGCATCGACCACAGGGTCACTTCCGCGCCCTGCTCCAGTCCTGCCTGCTTCAGCAGCGCTTTAGCTTTTTCCGGATCGTAGCCGTAGTCCTTCAGATCTTTGTTAAAGCCCATCATATTTGGCGGGATCGGCGATTTTGCCACTGTACCGGAGCCCATAAAGACCGCATTAACGATCGCCGTTTTATCGGTGGCGTAGTTCAGAGCCTGACGCACCAGCACGTTATCAAACGGTTTTTTCTCGGTGTTAAACGCCAGATAGCCGACGTTCAGCGCATCAACCTTGTGCAGGGTCAGATCTTTGTTTTTATTGATAACCTCGAACTGCACCGGTGAAGGTGCCGGGATAATCTGGCATTCGTTGGTTTGCAGCTTCGCCAGACGGGTTTCGACGTTCGGGGTAATGGCGAAAATCAGGTGCTTGATTGCCACCTCACCGTCCCAGTAGTTGGGGTTCGCCAGATAACGGATCTGCGAATCGACTTTATACTGCTGGAGCACGTACGGCCCGGTGCCAATCGGCCAGGTATCGACGTTCTCCGGGGTGCCTTTTTTCAGCATCGCGTCGGCATATTCCGCCGACAGGATCGAGGCGAAATCCATCCCCCAGTCGGCGAGGAACGCTGCATTCGGTTCGCTCAGGACAAACTGGACGTGGGTGTCATCGATCTTCTTCACCTCCTGGATCAGTTTATCCAGGCCAACGTCGTTGAAGTACTCGTAATTACCCTGGGAGACATTGTGATACGGATGCTTAGGGTCTTTCTGACGCAGCACCGAGAAAATAACGTCATCGGCATTAAAATCGCGGGTCGGTTTGAAGAATTTATTGCTGTTGAACTTCACCCCTTTACGCAGGGCAAAGGTATAGGTTTTGCCGTCCGGGGAGATGGCCCAGGATTCCGCCAGCGACGGCACCGGGGTGTTTTTCACCGGGTCGAAGTTAATCAGGCGGTTATACAGCACCTGCGAGCTGGCGACAAAACTTGGACCGGAGCTGGCGATCTGCGGATTAAAGGACTCCGGCGACGCTTCGGAACAGTAAACAAGCGTGTCGTTATTAGCCGCCCATGCGGCACTTGCCGGTAATAGCGCGGTTAACGCCAGCGCGAGGAGTGTTTTCCCTGTAGACATCATTATTACCCTTTCGGATTTATTATAGTGAACCGTAATAACAGCACAGCACTTCCTTGCTGGCAAATAACGAAAACCTCTCAGGTTATTCTAAAGCAGTTATTTTCGCTGGTTTTCCCGCCAATTGCCGGAGAGTGATTTGCCTTAAGTCCCATTCTACGTCAAGCACTTTCCTGCGCCTCAATGGCGTAAGAAATCGCCCCTTTTGCCGTTTCTTCTGCCGTTTGCTTGCGCGCGGACTGCGTAAAGTAGACGCGTGAAGAAGTCTATGGGACCAAATCGTGGCAAAAACTCTTTTACGCAGCGGTAATCTGGATGATTTTCAGGCCGTTGGCGGCGGCGGACAGGCCGTTTTTGAATCTGCATTGCAAATCCGTGAGGCCCTGCGCCTGCGCAAACAACAGTCTATCGTCGACAGTCTGGCGATCCCGCAGGTCAACGATGAAGGCGACCGGGTGGACTGGTATTCGCCGACGGAAGGCAGCGTCACCAGCTGGAATGCCGCCGATGAAGATGCGCGTTTTCGGGCACTGCGCCTGCTGGAAAGCACCCTGTCCAGCGTTGAGTCGCTGAGTAAGAAGTCGCTCCAGTCACCTAAAACCGCGCAGCAACTGTTTGGTTCCCTGCTCTCAAAAGCCTTCCAGTTCCCTGGTGAAAACTTCCTGTTTCTGGTGGATGGCAAGCCGGTTATCACCTTCTGGGGCTTCGTTAACCTGAATGAAAACGCACGCGACGACGTGCTCGCCTGCCTGCGCGAATCCCTGCGTCCGGTGGTGGTGCCTGCGCCAGTTGAGGAACCCGAGCCCGAGCCGGTACCGGAGATCGTGTTTGAAAAAGCCGACGAGCCACTGATTGCCGCCCCTGCCATGGTGCACATGACTCCTGACTCTCTGTATACCGCGCAGCCCGCACCGGTGGTTATCGCCAAAGAACCCGATCCCGAACCGATCCCACCGCCACCGGTGGCAATCAAGAAACGCCGCTTCCCGCTGTGGCCGCTGCCGGTAGCCGCCGTCGTGGTGGCCGCCGTTGCCGCCACGCTACTGTGGCAAAAACAGGCACCGACCGTGGAACCGGTTAAGGTTGCTGTCGCAGCCCCGATGGCTATCGCCCCTAAACCGCTTGCCGCTGTCGAACCACTGGCGATGAATTTACCGCTGCATCAGGCCGAAGTGCGTACCGTTAAAGCCGCAGAGCCGGTCCCGGCTGAACCTGTGGTAATTACCGCGATCCCGAAAGAGGCGATGGTGATGGAAGCCGGTCAGGTAAAATCTGGCTCGACGCGCTTCCTCAACGGCAGCTGGCGCGTGATGCTGGACGTAACCGATCCGATAACCGGCAAGCCCCCCTCGCTGCGCTACCAGATCCAGAACAATAAAGGCGTGGCCCGCGTCGTGCATGGCGATAACATCGTCTGTCGCGCCGAGATTTTCTCCGGGCTGCACAGCAACGGCGAGCTGATGATTAAAACCCGCGGCAATGCCCGCTGCAGCGACGGCTCGCGCTACCCGATGCCAGAAATCACCTGTAAAGCCGGCACCAATGATGTGGCGGAATGCAGCGCGCGCTACGACGCCAACACGGTGGTTCCATTGACTTTCAGGAAGGCAGGTGCGTGATCCTATGCTGGTAAACCTTTGCGACTACAAACAGAGCGTCACGCTGATTGCGAACAGCGGCGTCCAGTTTCTTGATTTTGGCCTGACCCCGCAGGATTCCGCCCAGAGCGGGCGCTTTGTGCGTAAAACCGCCAACGGCCCGCTGCTGCGCCTGGATTATGACCTGGTCAATGGCCGCTATACCCTGCCGTCCCCGGCGGGCGGACAGCCGGAAGTGGTGAAGCCCGAAAGCACCATCCCGCTGCAGCAGTCGCTGGCGGTGCTGGATGGTGTCTGGCTGCCGATCCCCTTTTTACGCTTTAACCCGCCGCGCACCTTTGTAGAAGGTCCGGATAACTGGGCGCGAGTGCAGATCCGTAAGCTGGAGACCCCGGACAGCGCCGGGAACAGCCACCGAGTGACCCTGGCGCTCGACAGCCAGATTGCTGGCCATGCCACCAGCATCCTGTCACCGGTGGAGAACGACATTCTCAATGGCACCCGCTTTGCGCTGGCCTGGCGCGATGACGAAGTGGCGAGCTTCCTCGATCAGACCTGGATTGACGGCTGGCTGCGTGAAGCCTTTACCCACTACGCCACCGGCGTGGAAAACCGGGCCGAACGCGAGCTCCAGCTGGCGATGCGCAACTTTGAGTATCAGGCGCACTGGCTCAACGTGCTGGCGCTGCTGGGCGAACAGCTCACCGTGCCGGAAGTTAAATTTGTCACCCACACCCTCAGCACCCCGGCAATTCCGGTGGATCTGATCCTGGATGTGGGCAATACCCATACCTGTGGCGTGATCATTGAAGATCATGGCGATGCCAACGACGGTCTGCGCCAGACCGCCGAGCTGCAGGTACGCTCCTTAAGCGAGCCGCAGTTCCTCAATGAGCCGCTGTTTACCAGCCGACTGGAGTTTTCTGAAGCCCGTTTCGGCAAGCAGCACTTCTCGGTCGAAAGCGGTCGCGAAGACGCCTTTGTCTGGCCCTCTATCGTGCGCGTCGGCGACGAAGCGCGAAAGCTGGCCACCCAGCGTCTGGGCACCGAAGGCAACAGCGGTATCTCCAGCCCGCGCCGCTACCTGTGGGACGAAACCCCGGTGGTGCAGGACTGGCGTTTTAGTCAGATGAATGCCAAAACCCAGCGCGAACCGCTGGCCACCGCCTTCCCGCTGATGAACCTGATGAACGATGACGGGCAGCCGCTGTTCACCCTGCCGCAGGATGAGCGTCTGCCGGTCTTCTCGCCGCAGTACAGCCGCAGCACCCTGATGACCCATATGCTGTGCGAGCTGTTAGCGCAGGCGCTGGGGCAGATCAACAGCGTTGCCACCCGGTTGCGCCTGGGTTTCCCGGCCTCGCCGCGTCAGCTGCGGACCCTGATCCTGACCCTGCCGTCGGCGATGCCGAAGCAGGAGCGCGAGATCTTCCGCCGCCGGATGTTCGAAGCCATCGCCATCGTCTGGAAAGCGATGGGCTGGCACCCGCAGGATGACGACTTCTCCAGCCGTAAGCAGCAGGAAAAGAGCGTGATCCCGGTGCCGGAGATCCAGATGGAGTGGGATGAAGCCAGCTGCGGCCAGCTGGTGTGGCTATATAACGAAGCGATTTCCCACTACGGCGGCCAGACGGAAGCCTTTTTCGCCTCTCTCGCCCGCCCGGATCGCGAGCCTGAGCCGGGCTGCCTGCCGGGTCGCGCCCTGCGCGTGGCCTCGATTGATATTGGCGGCGGCACCACCGATATGGCGATCACCCATTATCAGCTGGACGACGGTTCCGGCAGTAACGTCAAGATCACGCCGCAGCTGCTGTTCCGCGAAGGCTTTAAGGTTGCGGGCGATGATACCCTGCTGGACATCATCCAGCGCTACGTGCTGCCCGCGCTGCAAACCCAGCTGCAAAAATGCGGGATTGCCGATGCCTCGCTGCTGATGGCCTCGCTGTTTGGTGACTCCGGACGCATCGACACCCAGGCGGTATTGCGCCAGCAGACGGCGCTACAGCTGTTTATGCCCATTGGGCACGCGATCCTCGCCGCCTGGGAAGCCAGCGATATCGACGATCCGCTCGACGGGCTGCACGCCACTTTTGGCGACCTGCTGACCCGTAAACCGACCCGCAACGTCATGAACTATCTGCAGCAGGCTATCGAACACGCGCTGCCCGCGGGCTCTTCGCCGTTCGACCTGTTTGCCGTACCGCTGCACGTCACTTTCCGCGAAATGCAGGATGCGATGCTGGCCGGGCACTTTACGCTGGCCGCCCCGCTGCACGCTGTGGCGGAAGCGATCTCGCACTACGCCTGCGACATTCTGCTGATCACCGGGCGTCCAGGCTGTCTGCCGGGCGTTCAGGCGCTGATCCGCCACCTGCAGCCGGTGCCGGTTAGCCGAATGGTGTGGCTGGATAAATACCGCGTGCACGAGTGGTATCCTTTCAGCCAGCAGGGCCGGATTGGCAACCCGAAATCGACAGCCGCCGTGGGCGCGATGCTCTGCAGCCTGGCGCTGGATCTGCGCCTGCCGCGCTTTAATTTTAAGGCAGCAGATATCGGCGCGTACTCCACGGTGCGCTATCTGGGCGTGCTGGATAATACGGTCAACACCCTGCGTGATGAGAACGTCTGGTATCAGGAGATCGACCTCGACAAACCGGGGGCGAGACTGGATACCCGCCTGCACTTCCCCCTGCGCGGCAGTGTGACGCTGGGGTTCCGTCAACTGGCGAATGCCCGCTGGCCTGCCACCCCGCTCTATACCCTGAGCATTAACTCGGCCGAGCTGGCAAAATCGATCGCCGGAGACGGCGTATTGAACGTGCGCCTGCAGCTGCGCGGCGGCAGCAAGCATGAAGGCCCTGAAGCCTTCGAGCTGAGCGATGCCTGGCTACAGGACGGCACGCCGGTACCGGCCGATGCTCTGACGTTTAAACTGAATACCCTGGCCGATCGCCGTCATAGCGGTAGCCACTACTGGATCGACAGCGGGAGCGTATACCTGAAATGACAGCCACGACGACCACCACCCAGGCGTTAATCGGGTGGATCAACGCGACGCGCCAGCACGCACCGATCCTGGATAATGATGCCGATGCGCTGCTCGCCCGTCTGGCGGCAGCACAAGCCCGCGAAGGTGCCATCGAACGTGCCTTGAGCACAGACAGCACCATCGGGCTATACGGCTATTCTCAGGCGGCAAAAGCCCACCTGCTCGCCACGCTGTGCGGCAGCGGCAATAGCCGGATGAACGTCATTATCGGCCAGCGGACCTTCGACTATTTTTCGCATATCAACCCGGGCCATGCGCTCAGCAATATGGCACTGCGCTTCAGCCCGAACGTGGCAGACGCCATCGACGACGCATTTCCGCTGCGCCTGAGCCTGCTGACCGAAGCCGAGCTGGTGCAGGTGTTTCTGGCCCAGGCGACCGTCCCGGCAGTGGATAAAGCGGTTATCGAGGCGCGACTAGAGAAATGGCGCGCCCTGCGCCAGTCCCAGAGCGTACCGGGGATCACCGCCGCCGACGTGGGAACTATCGCCAACTACTGGCGCGATACGGTTCCTTCTTCTGCCCAGCAGATGGACGATGCCCTGTGGCATCAGTTCGCCCTGCTGCTGCCGTCGCTGGATCTGAGTACCCGCGCAAGCTGTTGGTCGCTGCTGTGGGGTGAGCAGCAGGAGCTGACCCAGCAGTGGCTGAAGCTGGCGCATATTCTGCATCAAACCAGCCATGCACAAGAGCTTGCCGCACCGCTGAGCCTGCTGGTGGATAATTTTGGCCTGCCGACCGAAGGCTTCCTGACCCGGGGTGATATCGCCCTGCAGGATGTGCAGCAGGCGGTGCTGCACCCGCTGCACAACGGCAAGCTGCTTAACGCCATCAGCATTCCGCTGGACGTGCTGGCGCTGCTGACCCGAGAGCTGGTTCTGCCCGTCGAGAGCGCGGCGCTGGATCGGGTGGATATCATTGATATCCCCGTCCCGTCGGCGCAGCCTGAACTCCCGCTGGCACAGGCGAAACAGCAGTGGTTGCTGGAGCACTATCGCCAGCAACTGCAGCCCGACGTGCTGGTTCTCTGCAACGCTACCGCCCACCATAATCAAACGGCTAAGACGGCAAAAACGCTGCTGAACTGGGTGAAAGAGACCCAGCCGGGCGACGACGCAGCCCTGCCAGGGCTGGTGTGGGCGATTACGCCGCAGGATGCACGCTTCACCACCCGCGCCAACCTTGATGAAGCCGTGCAACAGCTGCTCGGCAAACCG
>NZ_JBOGBT010000055.1:0-48696 GCF_051656365.1 Silvania sp.
ATAAACAGAATTTGCCTGGCGGCTGTAGCGCGGTGGTCCCACCTGACCCCATGCCGAACTCAGAAGTGAAACGCCGTAGCGCCGATGGTAGTGTGGGGTCTCCCCATGCGAGAGTAGGGAACTGCCAGGCATCAAATAAGCAAAAAGGCCATCCGAAAGGATGGCCTTTTTGCGTTGTGCTGAGAAAAAACAGGGCGGCACTGCATTTATCCGGCCTGCACGACAAATCAGGCAATATCTGGCTAAAATAATAAGACCTACTGTGATGTGAGGTTATTTTGCCGAACCCACCCTTCAATTATCAACAGGATTTCGCTAATACTAATTTTCGCACCCATCCCGAGCTCTACCAGGTTGGGCGGGGAGAACAAGGCGTTCTGTCAGTTGAGCCCTATAAAAGCGAAATCTTGCCTCACTGGCGATATAAAAACGCTGAAGTTGCCACAACATCTGCGCAGGAAATCTATGCGCTATTTGAGCAATACCGCCAGCAAAACGATTTTGTGGGAATGGATATGGCACGAAAATTCATTCAGATGGGATACACCCGCGCAAGACGCTATGCCAATCATAAAGGTGGAAAAAAATATGATGAAGAGGGGAATGTCCGTCCATTAGATCACGATCCTGTCAAAACCGAAGCGGCTGGGATCTTTAAAAAGTGGTGGGATAAAATTCGCGCCGATCGGGATTATCTGCAACGAAAACAAGCGCATCAAAAGCAGTGGGGATGAGTTCGACCTTATCTGCGTTAATGTTCTGCCAGCTGCCATACAGCGTAGCCGGTAGTTGCACCTGCTACGTCCCAGGCAAAGTCTTTCCAGCTCCACCCACTTCCGCCTGGGCGACTGTCCCAGAACTCTTTCGTTGCCCCAAGACTGACAGAAAACATCAACCCAATGGCCGCGCTGCGGTCGGGACTATTACCCTGACGCTGTGCATACTCATTACCAGCGGCAGATAACATCGCCGAGGCAATAAAGTGCTGCGCTTTATCCTGGCCCTGCCAGCGGTCGTTTGCCGTATGGCTGCAGCCGGTCAGAAGCAGAGCGGTAAAGATGAGAGCCAAACGCATGGCGGATTCCATAAAAAAAGCCCCGTCAATGACAGGGCCTGTGGGTTACAGAATACGGCTGATTAAGCGGTCGATACGAATGCGGCGTAAACGACGAATCAGCTTACGCACTTTAACCGGATAGTCGGCGATACTTTGCAGATCGCGATAGTGACGCACCACGGTGGTGTGAGTGCGGATCAATTCCAGTTCACGATCGCGCTGGACTGCCAGCTCCTGACGTGGATCGTGGATCAAAATGGCGTTCTCAAGATCCAGACGCCATGCGCGCGGGTTAAGGTTGTTCCCCGTTAGCAGCATCCATTCATCATCAACCCACATCCCTTTCAGATGATAGCTATTGTCATCATCTTTCCAGAGACGCACGACCAGCTGATCGGTATTCACATAATATTGCAGGCGACTCAGGAAACGACGCAGGTTAATCTCGTACAGATAAGGCAGTGCGCCGATGATTTTAAACGGCTGATCTTCCGGGATAAAGAAGTCGTTTGCGGTTTTATCACCAACGATAATTTCTACCTTTTTACCGTCGCGCAGAAGCTGAATAATATTGCGCACCAGCACCGCTGGCAGGTTGAAGTACGGGGTGCAAATCGTCAGCTTATGCTCGGTGCATGGCATCAGATGGAAGATAGTTTTATTGAGCAGGCTCGATTTACCGAGACCTACCAGTGGGGTCACTGCGAGCTGTTCGTTATCCGCATCACCCTGGAAATGGAATGTGGCATCGCGCAGCTCCTGACGGAAAACGCGAATGTCATTTTTAATTTCAGGGCTTTTTGGCCGATGGGGATCGTCCAGGCGATTCACGCCGCGACCCTGAATCAGGTTCTGATCTACCCACTCGAACATGACGTCAGCCATCCGGGCATTGCGCACCAGGTGATAGCGATCGTAGCGGTATTTATCGAGCTGATGCAGATAGACATCATTCAGACTGGCGCCGCTGTACAGCACGCTGTCATCAATAATGAAGCCTTTAAAATGAAGGACGCCCAGCGCCTCGCGGGTATTCACCGGCACGCCATAGACAGGTACCTCAACGCCCGGGTTCTCCTGGGCCATGCGGCAGTACCAATCGGCATTGGTGTTGGAGGCTGCGGCGCCAATGCGTCCACGCTGGCCACGGTGCCAGTCTACCAGAACGCGAACGTCCAGCTCTGGACGCTGGCGTTTGGCGTCGTACAGTGCGCGTAAAATAGCGCTGCCGCCCTCATCCTGTTCAAGATAGAGGGCGATAATGCAGATACGATGCGTTGCGCTGGCAATTTTTTCCAGAAGCGTCTCCCGAAAATGGGCGGGAGCGTAAAAGAACTCTACATCATCAACTGACTGAGAAATCTTCGGTAGTTGAGCAAGGTGTTGTTGATGTTTATTACGCTTAAATTTTGACAACATCACAGTGCGTTTCTTCTCTGTTCATTGAAGGATTATATGTACTATGCAGACGACATAAGCCGGCAATGATACCACCAGTGCCGTTTAAAGTGGTCAACATTTCCAGTACCTTACTCTTGTTTACCTGCTGCCTTTAGCTGCAGCGTTAGGCCGACAATGCCCTCTTCGAGCTGGACATCAACGGTGAAGCCTAATTTCCGCGCCAGGGCGACCATGCCGCGATTGTTGGGCATAGTAATGCCATTCAGGCGGATGAGTCCGTGATCGCGCGTGTAACTGATAAGCTTTTCCAGCAGTTTTCTACCCAGCCCCAGACCTTTAAGATCTGAGCGAACAAGCACGGCAAATTCCGCATCGACATTATCTGGATCGGAAATCGCACGCGTCACGCCAAGGATCTCATCACCTGCATCCGATCGTCTAACGGCAACGAAAGCCATTTCCCGATCGTAGTCGATCTGCGTCATATTGGCTAAATCTTCGTGGGTAAATTCGTTGATTTCGCTAAAGTAGCGATAGTACAAATCTTCTTTTGTTACCTGGGCAATAAAGCGCTGAAGCTGCGGTTCATCTTCCGGAAGAATAGGGCGAAACAGCGACGATTCGCCATTTTTCATCTCGACCCACTCTTCAAGCTGGTGAGGATATGGGCGGATAGCGAGTCGGCTTTCACGATCGCCGGTAAAAGCGGCAACCTCCAGCGTCACATCCAGCGCGGTCAGTTCGCTGCCTGAGACCAATAAAGGGTGAATATCCAGGCGCTGAATTTCCGGGCTATCGATAATCAGGTTCGAGACCTGCACGAGAAACTGGCTGAGTCCGGCGATGTCCAGCGGTCGCAGGGCGCTGCGCCCGCGGATCTTCTTGCTTTTAATGGCCTGGATCACCAGATAGCGCGCCAGGTTCATGTTCAGCGGCGGCAGGGCGACGACGGCCTGCTCTTCCGGATGCCACTCCACGCCCCCTTCGCCGAGCATGATCAGCGGACCAAAGACCGGATCCTGTTCCACCACCACCCGTAGCTCCTGTGCGCCCGCGCGGTTGGCCATGCTTTGCACCAGCAGCCCGTGGATCCGCGCCTGGGGCCAGGCCATTTTTACGCGATCGATAATCGCATCTGCAGCCTGTTGAACTTCCGCAGCGGTCCGCAGATACAGCATCACCCCCTGAACTTCAGATTTATGGGGGATATCGGGTGAACGCAGTTTTAACGCCACCGGATAACCGATTTGCTCGGCAATATGGACTGCTTCTGCACTGTCGCTGGCAATCCAGGTCGGCAGGGTATGCATGCCATAGGCATTCAGAATCGGCTGTACTTCATGGGTATCCAGGGTACGCACGCCGTCATCAATGGCGCTTTGCAACAGGTTACGTACGTGGCCAGTGTTTGCCGTCAGATTGCCCGGCAGCGCAGGGGTTTCCCTCAGCTGCTTCTGATTACGCCGGTACTCCACCATATGCATAAAGGCGGTGATCGTCCCTTCCGGGGTTCGATAGGTTGGCAGCCCCGCTTCGCTGAACAGACGGCGCGCCTCCTGCGAGGAGAACTCCCCGCACCAGTTGGTCAGCAGAGAGACATATTTCCCGCGCGGATGCTGCTTAACTGCTTCAATCAGCGAGCGGGCGCTTTCGCTACCGGGTGCCACGGCGCTCGGAGAGTGGATCACCATCAGAGCGTCAAAATCCTGGCTATCCAGCAGGATATTCAGTGCGCTGAGATAGCGCTCGCTGCTGGCGTCATCGCGGAGATCGAGCGGATTACCAGGCTCCACGCCGGGCGGCAGAGCATCACGCAGGCGCGCAAGCGTCGCGTCGCTGAGGGTGGCGAGTTTGCCATTGCGCAGCCAGAGCTCGTCCAGTGCCAGCGCCGCGGGTGCGGCACCGTTGCTGATAATCATCAGTCGCTCACCCCGTAGCGGACGCATGTGGCTGAGGGTTTCTACCGCTGAAAAGAGCTCGTGCGTATCCTGCACGCGCAGTAACCCTGCGCGCTGGATGGCGGCATCCCACGCCGGATCCATCCCTGAATGGGAATGCAGCAGACGCTGGGCGGCCGGACTACGTCCACTTTTGATGACCAGAATGGGCTTATTGCGTGAAGCGCTGCGCGCGGCCGAGACAAAGCGTCGCGCGTCGCTGAGATGCTCAAGATACAGCAGGATTGCACTGGTTTTGCTGTCCCTCGCCAGAAAATCCAGCAGTTCATCAACATCAATATCCAGCCCATCACCCAGGGCGATGAAATAGGAAAAGCCCATTTCGCGCTGCTGGGCCCAGTCGAGGATCGTATTTGAGACCGCTGCCGACTGGGAGATAAAGGCCAGCTTGCCTTTGCGAATGGGAACCGGAGAAAAACTGGCATTCAGCCCTTGCCACGGCGCCAGTAACCCGAGGCTGTTTGGTCCCAGCAAGCGCATCTGGAATCGCGTGGCGCAGGCCAGCAACGCGGCCTGCTGTTCAGGTGGTGAAGAGAGAATGATGCAGGTTTTACAGCCTTTTTGCCCTAATGCCTCAAGTAACGCCAGGTTGCGTCTGGCATGAACGCAGAGCACCGCGAGATCGGGGATGAAGGGCAGGCTGTCGACATCGGGCCAGGCGAGAACGCCGAGCACGGCTTTATACGCGGGCGTCACCGGCATCACCGGGCCATTAAAACCGCCTGCCAGCAGATTTCGCATCATCAGATAACCGGCGCGATCGGGTTTCATCGACGCGCCAATGACGGCGATGGATTTAGGGCGGAGTAACGCTTCTAACCCGCGCTGGCTCATACAAGTCTCCTGAAAAGGCGAATGACCTGATGATTTTAAACGCTTTCCGGCTCCGCTGCTGTGATGCTTCCCGTACGAATGGGTTTTCCCGCCAGGTAGCGTTCGCGAAAACAGGAGAAGTGATCGCCCAGCGCGTTTGCCGCCTGGATATCACCCGCCAGATCCAAAAGCGCAATCGCCACTTCAGCGGTGCAATACTGTCCCTCGGCATGGGCTTCACGCAGCCGGTAAGTGGACACGCGGGAGAGGTCGACAGAGATAACCGGCAGTGCATCCAGATAAGGACTCTTGCGGAACATTTTGCGTGCTTCGGTCCAGGTACCGTCCAGCATAATAAACAGCGGCGGCTTTCCGGAAGGGGGAGTAGCAAGAACCTGACGTGCTTCACCCGCATAGGATGCCGGGAACACGACCATCGGCTGATAATCAGGGCTGGCGACCAAATCCAGTAACGCCTGCGGCGGCTCGGTGCGTGACCACTGGAAGGCGGCGGTATCCGGCAAAATATCGGCGATCAGACGGCCGGTATTGCTGGGCTTCATCGGTTCGGTATCAAACATCACCAGACAGAACCGGCTTTGGGCGTGGCTGGGGGCCAGCGTAGCGCACAGGCACTGCTTTAACGGCAGCAGACAGCGCTGGCAGCGTCGAACACGATTACCACGGGCAAGAAAAGGGCGGGTCGCACGCGCCAGGCGTTCGGCACGCAATTGCAGTACGGCGTTATCAGTCATGGGGGAGGGCGCAGAAAAAACGCCATTCTCGCAGAGGCGAGGACGGGGCACAAGTTACGTGCCCCGGAATGTCAGATGGATTCGTTAAGCCAGCTATCAAAGGGGGCTTTAGGCACTGCGCCATTTAGCATATCGACAACTTCACCCTTTTTGAAAATCATGATGGTCGGAATGCTGCGAATGCGAAAACGGGCGCTAAGCTCAGGTTCAGCTTCAGTGTTGACCTTAACGAAACGCACTTTGCCGCTACGCTCTTCGGCGACATCTTCAAAGATCGGCGCAAAATTACGGCACGGACCACACCACGGTGCCCAGAAGTCTACAACCACGGGCAGATCGTCCTTGAGGAGTTTATCCAGAGTTGCACCGGTAGCATTAATGACATCACCATCGAACAATTCCTGACCGCAGCGACCGCATTTTGCTCCATCATCAATTCGATCGTCTGGAATGCGGTTAAGAGCCTGGCAGTTGGCACATACGGTATTCATAACTAACCTCAGGTAGTGCAGGGGGAGCAAACCGGCATGGCGCCGATCATGTTTCAAATATGTTACATATTATCAACGACCCTGTTTGAAACGACAATGCGTTTTATTCAATGAGAACAATAGTCACAGGCTTTTATACGAAGTAATGGCTATGCGCGGGTACATCGGGTAATCTGCGCGCTTCGCGCAGCGCTGGTGGAGAAAAGCATGAACGACGAACTGAAAAACAAAAGCGGCAAGGTCAAAGTGATGTATGTCCGCAGTGATGATGACTCTGATAAACGCACCGAAAATCCGCGTACCGGAAAAGGTGGCGGGCGTCCAGGGCCATCTCGTGCAGACGGTGGCCGTCGCCCCGCCCGCGATGAGAGAAATAGCCGCGGTAATGACCGCAAAAGCGACGATCGCAAACGTGACGATCGTAAACGCGATGATTTTAAACGTGATGACTTCAGTCGCGATGCATCACCATGGCGCACTGTTTCTCGCGCCCCAAATGATGAGTCGACGGCACCTGTCGATCATGGCAGCATGAGCGGTAAAGCGGTTATCGATCCTGAAGTCATCCGCCGTCAACGTGCGGAAGAAACCCGTGTGTATGGCGAAAATGCCTGTCAGGCCCTGTTCCAGAGCCGCCCTGATTGCATCGTGCGCGCCTGGTTTATCCAGGGCGTAACGCCGCGTTTCAAAGAGGCGCTGCGCTGGATGGCGGCTAACCGCAAAGCCTACCACGTGGTGGATGACGCTGAGATCGCCAAAGCGTCTGGTACCGAGCACCATGGCGGTGTTTGCTTCATCATCAAGAAACGTAACGGTACCACCGTTCAGCAGTGGGTCAGTCAGGCTGATGAAGATGACTGCGTACTGGCGCTGGAAGATGTGGGCAATCCCCACAACCTCGGTGCAATGATGCGTAGCTGTGCGCATTTCGGCGTGAAAGGTGTCCTGCTGCAGGATGCTGCTCTGCTGGAATCCGGCGCGGCCATCCGTACTGCGGAAGGCGGAGCGGAACACGTTCAGCCAATCACCGGTGATAGCGTCCTTGAGGCAATTGAGCAGTTCCGTAAAGCGGGCTACGCCATCGTGACCACCTCCAGCCATAAAGGCACCACGCCGCTGTTTAAAGCGACGCTGCCGCGTAAAATGGTACTGGTACTGGGTCAGGAGCGTGATGGTCTGTCCGATGCGGCACTGGAGAGCGCCGATCTGAGCGTCTCTATCGATGGGACTGGCAAAGTAGAAAGCCTCAACGTCTCCGTGGCGACCGGCGTACTGCTGGCAGAGTGGTGGCGTCAGAACAAAGCGTAATCACGCGTTGTTTGTGTTGTTTTGTAAGCCGGGTCAGGCGAAGCCGCCACCCGGCACTATTTCCGATAAATCTATTCGCTTTCGGCCGGCAACACCGGCATCCAGTCAATTGGCGTTTCACCCCGTTTTTCCAGCCATTCATTCGCCAGTGTAAAATGATGACATCCCAGAAAACCGCGATGCGCTGACAGCGGTGAAGGGTGCGGTGCTTTCAGCACATGGTGACGCTGGGTATCAATAATCGCCCCTTTCTTCTGCGCATGCGCACCCCACAGCAAGAACACCACACCTTCGCGGTGCTGGTTAATCAGGCTTATCACTTTATCCGTAAAAGTTTCCCAGCCGAGGCTGGCATGCGAATGCGCCTGTCCCGCACGAACCGTCAATACAGTGTTCAGCAGCAATACGCCCTGTCGCGCCCAGCTTTCCAGATAACCATGTGCCGGTCGGCTAAAGCCCGGTATCGACGCCTCGAGCTCTTTATACATGTTCAGCAATGAAGGTGGCGTCGCCACACCCGGACGCACGGAAAATGCCAGACCGTGGGCCTGCCCCGGACCGTGATAGGGATCCTGACCGAGGATCACCACTTTTACCTCGCCCAGTTCGGTAAAGCGAAAGGCGTTAAAAACATCTTTCTGCGGGGGATAAATGGTGATCTCCGCCTGGCGTTCGGCGGCGACGGTATTTAGGGTGTTCAAAAAATAGGGCTGCTGTTTTTCATCGGCCAGTACGTCGTGCCATGTCAAAGAGGTTGTCATCTCGCTCTCCTGCGAATTTTCTCTGGCCCTAGCTTAACTGCATATGGCGACGACGCAAAATCGGCAGACTAAAAACGCCATCTTGCTGAATAATATTTAAAAATTATTAAAAAAGTTGAAGTTTGGGAGGGGTGAAAATTGATATAAAACAATAATATTCTGTTATCACCCTTTTGCTGGTGGGGTTTTTATTGATTTAGGTCAATGAATGACAGAGGGTCGCCTGATATATATACACTCAAGCAACAATGGTTTTACCAATTGCCCTGAACAGGGCAGACACCTAATACTGTAGTTTAAGGGAGGCATCACATGATTACTGGTATCCAGATTACTAAAGCTGCAAATGACGACCTGCTGAACTCTTTCTGGCTGCTGGACAGCGATAAAGGCGAAGCGCGTTGCGTCGTCGCGAAAGCCGGTTTTGCCGAAGATGAAATTGTACCGGTGAACAAACTGGGTGAAATCGAATATCGCGAAATCCCAATGGAAATCAAACCGGAAGTGCGTGTTGAAGGTGGTCAGCATCTGAACGTTAACGTGCTGCGCCGCGAAACGCTGGAAGATGCGGTAAAACACCCGGAAAAATATCCGCAGCTGACTATCCGTGTTTCTGGCTATGCCGTTCGCTTCAACTCACTGACGCCAGAACAGCAGCGCGACGTTATTGCGCGTACCTTTACCGCAAGCCTGTAAGGTTCGCTGTAAATAAAAACGCCGGGTGATAAGCCCGGCGTTTTTTTATTCTTCTTTCGCAGAAGTCGCTGTCGTGCCACTCGGCTTACGGCGTTTACCAATATTCTTGGCGTCGCGGTGACGTTTCTTCACGCGCGGTTTCTCTTTGTCTTTCTGTTTCTGCTCTTCGCGCTTAGCGAGCACTTTCTTAGACGGTTTACCCGTCATTTTCTCGCTGGGTGGACGCGTTGTCGGGCGCAGTTCATCGATTACGCGCGCTTTCACTGACTCTTCGATGTAGCGACCCACTTTCTGCAGCAGCAGATAGTCATGCGCTTCAACCAGAGAAATAGCCGTACCTTTGAGGCCAGCACGTCCGGTACGACCGATACGGTGGAGGTAAGTATCCCCGCTGCGTGGCATGTCGAAGTTAATCACATGGCTCACTTCAGGAATGTCGATACCGCGCGCCGCCACGTCAGTGGCCACCAGGACATTGACGCGACCTTCAGTCAGACGTTTAATCCCTTCGGTGCGTTTCACCTGCGGCATGTCACCTTCAAGATAACAGTTATCGATGCCTGCAGAACGCAGCTGAGCGGCCAGCTCATGCACACGCTCACGTTTACGAACGAAGATGATGGTACGCGTCGTATCATCTTGTTTCAGCACGTGTTTGAGTAATTCAAACTTATGTTCATAATTATCAGCACGGTAATACCACTGATGAATTTTCTTGCGCTCACGCGTGGACGGCGTGGCAGAGACTTCTACCGGCTCTTCAAGCAGACGATCAGCAAAGTCCTTGATCGCATCGCCTTCAAGCGTTGCGGAGAACAGCATCGTCTGTTTACGCCAGCGCGTTTCACCTGCGATGTGTTCAATATCCTGCGCGAAGCCCAGTTCCAGCATGCGGTCGGCTTCATCCAGAATCAGCGTTTCGACAGCACGACAGTCAAAGTTCTCTTCTTTGATGTACTGCATCAGGCGCCCAGTCGTGGCGACCACGATATCCTGGTTCTCACTGAACACTTCGGCGTGGTTCATATAGGCAACGCCACCGGTGATTGTCGCAATATCCAGATGGGTATTGGCGGCCAGTTCACGCGCATGCTCCGCAACCTGAACGGCTAACTCACGTGTCGGTGTCAGAATCAGAATGCGCGGCGGGCCGGATTTTTTGCGTGGAAAATCAATCAGATGCTGCAAGACGGGCAGCAGGTACGCCGCCGTTTTACCGGTGCCTGTCGGCGCTGAACCGAGTACGTCGCGGCCTTCTAATGCAGGCGGAATGGCTGCCGCCTGGATGGCAGTCGGGCGTGTGAAACCTTTATTCTGGAGTGCTTCCAGCAGGCTTTCATCGAGTTCAAGTTCGGAAAAAGTCGTTACAGTCATGTTCTACCTCTGTGTGGGGCGCTGATTATAGACGTTATGGCTGCAATCTTCATCTGTTTGTATGGATATCCCTTTTCCACCCCTTCGGTTTCCCCTATGCTACTCCGGTTTTGAAGAAGAAGGTTGCTTTGATATGTCTCAACTCAAAGCGCAGTTGCGCCGCGATGGTTTTACCTTTAAGCAGTGCTTTGTTGCGCACGATCGCTGTGCGATGAAAGTCGGCACGGATGGCATTTTACTGGGCGCATGGGCGCCGGTTGCTGGCGCTACACGTATCCTCGATATCGGCAGCGGCAGCGGATTGTTAGCGCTGATGCTGGCCCAGCGTACCGAACCATCCGTTACCCTCGACGCGGTTGAACTGGATCCCCAGGCGGCCGGGCAGGCGGCAGAAAACGTAGCCGAGTCGCCGTGGGCCTCGCGCATCACGCTTCATTGTGCTGATGTTCTCAGCTGGGCGCCAGAGCAAACGGCACGCTATGACTTAATTGTCAGCAATCCTCCTTATTATGAACCCGGCGTTCAGTGCGCGACGCCTGAGCGCGACCAGGCCCGCTATACGGGCTCACTCGACCATAGCGCACTGCTGACCTGTGCAGCTGAGCTCATCTCGGAAGAGGGTTTTTTCTGCGTGGTACTCCCGGAGAGTACGGGCAGCGCATTTGTGAAAAACGCACTGGAGATGGGCTGGTTTTTACGCCTGCGTACCGATATCGCCGATACCGATGGCAGACTCCCGCATCGGGTTCTGCTGGCGCTGTCGCCGAAAGAGGGAGAGTGCTTCAGCGACAGGATGGTGATCCGCGGGCCAGATCAGCGTTATTCCGACGATTACACGGCGCTGACCCGCGAGTTTTATCTGTTTATGTGAGCCAGCGGCGAAAGCACGGAGGGCCCGGAGTGCTCAAGTTGCTCCGGGTAATCCAGCGTGTAATGCAGGCCGCGGCTCTCTTTTCGCATCATTGCGCAGCGCACGATCAGCTCCGCCACCTGCACCAGATTACGTAATTCAAGCAGATTGTTTGAGACGCGGAAATTGGCGTAATACTCGTCCATCTCCTGCTGCAGCATGGTGATACGGCGCAGGGCACGCTCCAGGCGCTTGCTGGTGCGCACAATACCAACGTAATCCCACATAAAGAGGCGCAGCTCGTGCCAGTTGTGCTGGATAACAACGCGCTCGTCCGGGTTTTCTACCCGACTTTCATCCCAGGCCGGCAGGCTTTCTGCGTGGCGGGCGTATGGCATGCGCTTAATAATATCCTCAGCCGCCGACCAGCCGTACACCAGACACTCCAGCAGAGAGTTGGATGCCATGCGGTTAGCACCGTGCAGGCCGGTGTAACTCACTTCGCCGATAGCGTACAGACCATCAACATCGGTCCGACCATGATCGTCCACCATCACGCCACCGCAGGTATAGTGCGCGGCAGGTACCACAGGTACCGGATCTTTGGTGAGGTCAATGCCTAAGCCCATCAGCTTCTCATAAATGGTCGGGAAGTGCTGACGTACAAATTCTTCGGGCTTATGGCTAATATCCAGATACATGCAGTCCACGCCTAAACGCTTCATTTCATGATCAATGGCGCGGGCGACGATGTCGCGCGGGGCCAGCTCGCCACGCTCATCGAAGTCCGGCATAAAGCGCGTCCCGTCAGGGCGTTTTAAGTGCGCACCTTCACCACGAAGGGCTTCGGTGAGCAGAAAATTACGCGCCTGCGGGTGAAATAACGCGGTGGGGTGGAACTGGTTAAATTCAAGGTTGGCGACGCGACAGCCCGCGCGCCAGGCCATGGCAATGCCATCCCCGGAGGAGATATCCGGGTTGGTGGTATACTGATAAACCTTGGACGCGCCGCCGGTCGCAAGCACAACGGATTTCGCCCGGCAGGTTTCAACCGTTTCTTTATTCCGGTTCCAGACCCAGGCACCGACAACGCGACGCGTTCCCGGCAGGCCAATTTTATCGGAAATGATCAGGTCGACCGCATTGCTGCGTTCCAGTACCTGGATATTCGGGTGACTCAACGCCTGACTGACCAGCGTGGTTTCAACTTCTTTACCGGTGGCGTCCGCCGCATGCAGGATCCGGCGATGGCTGTGCCCGCCTTCCCGCGTCAGATGATAACCCTCTTCACCGTTCGCCTGCATGTGGGTATCAAACAACACGCCCTGATCGATAAGCCACTGTACGCACTGTCGGGCGTTACTGGCGACGAATCTGGCCGCGTGGGGATCCACGATCCCGGCTCCGGCAATCAGGGTGTCGTCCACGTGCGAGTCGATGCTGTCGGTCTCATCAAACACTGCGGCAATACCGCCCTGGGCATAGAAGGTGGAGCCTTCGCTGACAGGACCTTTGCTAAGGACAATCACTTTTTGATGTGGCGCGAGTCGCAGCGCCAGGGAGAGTCCAGCGGCGCCGCTGCCAATAATCAGTACATCACAGGTAAGTTCAGACATTGCGTTCATGATGTTTGTTTAATTTACTAAACAGTGTCGGGCCAGCATAGCACCCGAATGCGATGAATCGCACGTTTTATTTGCATGGGGTTGCAATGGCTAAACACGTGGGGCGACACGGGGAAGCGCAAAAAAGACGAAAATATTTTGCGAAGCAGATCGTTAGCTTCAGATTTTGTGATGAAATAAAGCCCGTCTTGCGGTACCCTTCAAGCGGAAAATGCCATTTCTTATCAGAAACTGGGTGCGTATCAGTATCAGACTTATAATGATAGAAAATGAACAGTCTGCGACGTGATTAACAAAAACAAAGGCGTGACGGAACTATTTGAAAAAAAGACCCTCAAAGCAACTGCTTGCTCACAGTGCAGTGTTTGGAGTGGCGTTTCGATAACGCGTGGATTTTAGGTTTGGGGAGACATTACCTCGGATGAGCGAGCAGTTAACGGACCAGGTCCTGGTTGAACGGGTCCAGAAGGGAGAACAGAAAGCCTTTAACTTACTGGTGGTGCGCTACCAGCATAAAGTGGCGAGTCTGGTTTCCCGCTATGTACCGTCAGGGGATGTCCCTGATGTAGTACAAGAATCTTTTATTAAGGCCTATCGCGCGCTGGAATCTTTCCGGGGGGATAGTGCTTTTTACACCTGGCTTTACCGTATTGCCGTCAATACGGCCAAAAATTACCTGGTTGCTCAGGGTCGTCGTCCGCCTTCAAGCGATGTGGACGCTATCGACGCAGAGAATTTTGAAAGCGGCGGCGCGCTGAAAGAAATTTCGAACCCTGAGAACTTAATGTTGTCAGAAGAACTGAGACAAATAGTTTTTCGTACCATCGAGTCGCTTCCGGAAGATTTACGTATGGCAATTACGTTGCGGGAGCTGGATGGGCTGAGCTATGAAGAGATAGCCGCTATCATGGATTGCCCGGTCGGTACGGTTCGCTCACGTATTTTTCGTGCGCGAGAAGCTATTGATAATAAAGTTCAACCGCTAATCAGGCGTTGACTCTAGCGGGATACTGGAAAAGGTATTAGGCATGCAGAAAGAAAAACTTTCCGCTTTAATGGATGGTGAAACGCTGGACAGTGAGCTGCTCAACGAGCTCTCTCGCTCTCCTGAGATGCAAAAAACCTGGGAGAGTTATCACCTCATCCGCGATACTTTGCGCGGTGATACCGGCGACGTCCTCCATTTCGATATCTCAGCACGTGTAATGGCGGCCATTGAGAACGAACCTGTTCCTCAGGCCACTCCGCTGATTCCTGAAGCCCAACCTGCACCGCACCTGTGGCAGAAGATGCCGTTCTGGAACAAAGTGCGTCCCTGGGCGAGTCAATTGACTCAAATGGGAGTGGCTGCTTGCGTATCGCTTGCAGTTATTGTTGGCGTCCAGCAGTATAATACCCAATCTGAAGCGAACCAGCAGCCAGAAGCGCCAGTGTTTAACACGCTGCCGATGATGGGCAAAGCCAGCCCGGTAAGTCTGGGCATACCTTCTGATGCATCGTCGGCGGGAGCCGGTCAGCAGCAGCAGGTACAAGAGCAGCGCCGTCGCATCAATGCGATGTTGCAGGATTACGAATTGCAGCGTCGTCTGCATTCCGAACAGCTCCAGTTTGAGCAGGCGCAAACCCAGCAAGCTGCTGTGCAAGTGCCCGGAAACCAAACCTTAGGAACGCAATCGCAGTAATGAAGCAACTTTGGTGCGCCATGTCTCTGATGGCGGGTGGCCTGTTCTTCTCTGTAAACGCCTCGGCTGATAATTCATCCGGGGCGTTGTTGCAGCAAATGAACCAGGCCAGCCAGTCACTCAACTACGAACTGGCTTTTATCAGTATCAACAAGCAAGGTGTAGAATCATTACGCTACCGCCATGCCCGACTTGATAAACAGCCGCTTGCCCAGCTCTTGCAGATGGATGGCCCGCGCCGCGAAGTGGTGCAGCGTGGCAATGAAATCAGCTATTTTGAGCCGGGGCTCGAACCCTTTACGCTAAACGGCGACTACATCGTAGATTCGCTGCCTTCGCTAATCTACACAGACTTCAAGCGTCTTGCGCCTTACTACGACTTTATCTCCGTAGGCCGCACCCGTATTGCGGACAGGCTGTGCGACGTCCTGCGCGTGGTGGCAAGAGACGGTACGCGATATAGCTATATCGTCTGGATGGATGCAGAAACCAAGCTGCCAATGCGTGTCGATCTGCTGGATCGCGACGGTGAGACGCTGGAACAGTTCCGCGTAATCTCCTTCACCGTGGATAACCAGGTCGGCAATAGCATGCAGAATCTGGCTAAAGCCAACCTGCCGCCGTTACTCTCCGTGCCTGTGGGTGATACGGTTAATTTCAACTGGGCACCAAACTGGATCCCGCAAGGGTTTAGTGAAGTGTCCAGCAGTCGACGTCAGCTGCCCACCATTGATACTCCGGTTGAATCACGTCTCTATTCCGACGGTTTGTTTAGCTTCTCGGTCAATATCAACCGCGCCACAGCGGTGAGCGCCGATCAGATGCTGCGCACCGGACGTCGTACGGTGAGCACTACGGTGCGCGATAATGCAGAGATCACCATAGTCGGTGAACTGCCGCCTCCGACGGCAAAACGCATCGCCGACAGTATTAAATTCAAGGCCGGACAATGATCAAAGAATGGGCAACCGTCGTTTCATGGCAGGACGGTGTCGCGCGGGTGAGCTGTGATGTTAAAGCCTCCTGCAACAGTTGCGCCTCCCGGGCGGGTTGCGGAAGCCGGGTCCTCAATAAACTGGGTCCGCAAACCACGCACACCATCGTCGTGCCCAGCTCTCAGCCGCTGGTAGAAGGGCAGAAGGTGGAGCTAGGTATCGCAGAAGGTAGCTTGCTGGGATCAGCCATGCTGGTCTACCTCTCTCCATTGGTGGGACTCTTTACGGTAGGCGGCGTATTCCAGGTGCTGTTCGGCACCGATCTGGCCGCCATGTGCGGCGCAGCGCTGGGTGGCGTTGGCGGCTTTTTACTGGCGCGTGGCTTTTCGCATAAGCTCGCGGTGCGTGAAGCATGGCAGCCCGTTATCCTCAGCGTCGGGTTACCGCCCGATGAGCTTCGTGTCGAAATGCTCTCCTCAGAAGCCCGGTGAATTAAACCGGGCTTTATTATATTTACATCTCATAAAAGAAAACGCTGAATCTTCACGCTATGCTTGCGGGAAGAGCATTTCCTGGTGAAGGAGATGTAGTGTAGAATGCTGCGTTTTCGCACTGAAAAACGTCAGGCTAATAACAGCGGCCCCCAGGAATTCGTAAGGCATAATTATTAACTATATGAAGAACATACGTAACTTTTCGATCATTGCTCACATTGACCACGGTAAGTCGACGCTGTCTGACCGTATTATCCAGATTTGCGGTGGCCTGTCTGATCGTGAAATGGAAGCCCAGGTTCTGGACTCCATGGACCTGGAACGCGAACGTGGTATCACCATCAAAGCGCAGAGCGTAACGCTCGACTTCAAATCTGCTGATGGCGAAACTTATCAACTGAATTTTATCGATACCCCAGGCCACGTTGACTTCTCTTATGAAGTTTCCCGTTCGCTGGCGGCCTGCGAAGGTGCGCTGCTGGTGGTTGATGCCGGGCAGGGCGTAGAAGCTCAGACCCTGGCAAACTGCTATACCGCGCTGGAAATGGATCTTCAGGTGGTACCGGTGCTTAACAAAATCGACCTGCCTGCGGCCGATCCTGAGCGCGTAGCGGAAGAGATTGAAGACATCGTCGGCATTGATGCCACTGATGCAGTGCGCTGCTCGGCGAAAACCGGTGTGGGCGTGACCGACGTTCTGGAACGTCTGGTGCGTGAAATTCCGGGCCCGGAAGGTGACGCAGATGGCCCACTGCAGGCATTGATCATCGACTCCTGGTTCGATAACTATCTGGGCGTGGTGTCGCTGGTGCGTATTAAAAACGGCACCATGCGTAAAGGCGACAAGATTAAGGTTATGAGTACCGGACAGGTCTATAACGCCGATCGCCTGGGGATCTTCACGCCGAAGCAGGTCGACCGTACCGAACTGAAGTGCGGTGAAGTTGGCTGGCTGGTGTGTGCGATTAAAGACATCCTGGGCGCGCCGGTTGGCGATACCCTGACTCAGGCACGTAACCCGGCAGATAAAGCGCTGCCAGGCTTTAAAAAAGTGAAGCCGCAGGTTTACGCTGGTCTGTTCCCGGTGAGCTCCGACGACTACGAAAACTTCCGCGACGCGCTTGGTAAACTGAGCCTGAACGACGCCTCCCTGTTCTATGAGCCAGAAAGCTCAACGGCGCTGGGCTTCGGCTTCCGCTGTGGCTTCCTCGGCCTGCTGCACATGGAGATCATTCAGGAACGTCTGGAGCGTGAATACGATCTGGATCTGATCACCACGGCACCAACGGTTGTTTACGAAGTTGAAACCACCTCTAAAGAGGTGATCTATGTCGACAGCCCATCCAAGCTGCCACCGCTGAACAACATTGCTGAACTGCGTGAACCTATCGCCGAGTGTCACATGCTGCTGCCGCAGGAATTCCTCGGCAACGTGATCACCCTGTGTATCGAAAAGCGCGGCGTGCAGACCAACATGGTTTACCACGGCAACCAGGTTGCGCTGACCTATGAAATTCCAATGGCGGAAGTGGTGCTCGACTTCTTCGACCGCCTGAAGTCAACGTCGCGCGGCTATGCGTCGCTGGACTACAACTTCAAGCGTTTCCAGGCCTCTAACATGGTGCGTGTGGACGTGCTGATCAACAGTGAGCGCGTTGATGCGCTGGCGCTGATCACCCACAACGATAATGCCCCGTATCGTGGTCGTGAGCTGGTCGAGAAGATGAAAGAACTGATCCCACGCCAGCAGTTCGACATTGCGATTCAGGCGGCGATCGGTAACCACATCATCGCTCGTGCGACGGTGAAACAGTTACGTAAAAACGTTCTGGCAAAATGCTATGGCGGTGACGTCAGCCGTAAGAAAAAGCTGCTCCAGAAGCAGAAAGACGGTAAGAAACGTATGAAGCAGGTCGGTAACGTCGAGCTGCCGCAGGAAGCGTTCCTCGCCATTCTGCACGTGGGTAAAGACGGAAAATAATTCTTAAGGAGTTGGCATGGCGAACATGTTTGCCCTGATCCTGGTGATTGCCACACTGGTGACGGGGCTGTTGTGGTGTCTGGATAAGTTTATTTTTGCACCAAAACGTCGCGAACGTCAGGCCGCCGCACAGGCGGCCACGGGCGACCAGTTAGATCCGAAAACCCTGAAAAAAGTCAGCCCGAAGCCGGGCTGGCTGGAAACAGGCGCTTCGGTCTTTCCGGTGCTGGCGATTGTGCTGGTGGTACGTTCGTTCATCTATGAACCTTTCCAGATCCCATCCGGTTCGATGATGCCAACGCTGCTGATCGGTGATTTTATTCTGGTAGAAAAGTTTGCCTACGGCATTAAAGATCCTATCTACCAGAAAACGCTGATCGAGACCGGTCATCCGAAGCGTGGCGACATTGTGGTGTTCAAATATCCGGACGATCCGCGTCTGGACTACATCAAACGCACCGTTGGCGTTCCGGGCGATAAGGTCACTTATAACCCGGTTTCAAAAGAGGTGACGGTTCAGCCAGGCTGCAGTTCCGGTACAGCCTGTGGCAGCGCCTTAGCGGTGACCTATTCTGGCGTTGAGCCCAGCGATTTTGTGCAGACCTTTGCGCGTCGCAACGGCGGTGAAGCGACCAGCGGGTTCTTCCAACTGCCGAAAAGCGAGAGCAAAGAGAACGGCATCCGCCTGAGCGAACGTAAAGAGACATTGGGTGATGTTACCCACCGTATTCTGACCGTCTCGATCGCCCAGGATCAACTCGGCATGTACTATCAGCAGCAAGGCCAGCAGCTGGCGACCTGGATTGTGCCGCCTGGACACTACTTCATGATGGGTGATAACCGCGATAACAGCGCGGACAGCCGTTACTGGGGCTTTGTACCGGAAGCGAATCTGGTGGGTAAAGCGACCGCTATCTGGATGAGTTTTGAGAAACAGGAAGGTGAATGGCCTACCGGCGTACGTTTAAATCGTATTGGCGGCATCCATTAATTCCTGAGAAATGAATACGTAGCCTCTTTTATTGGAGGCTACGTAAATTATTTAACTGATAAATGCCTACGGACTAACGACAACCCCTGTCGTTGTGTATAGAATATTCCCCCGAAGTTTAAGGTTGGCGCTGACTCAGTGCCACGGCACACGAAACCGCGTTGGCTCCCCCAGGTCGGTTTCGTGTGCTGCATTTTTGACGCATTCATTTATTGGTATCGCATGAACCCCATCGTAATTAATCGGCTTCAACGAAAGCTGGGCTACACTTTTCAGCATCAGGAGTTGTTGCAACAGGCATTAACCCACCGCAGTGCCAGCAGCAAACACAACGAGCGTCTCGAGTTCCTGGGCGACTCCATTTTGAGTTACGTTATTGCCAACGCGCTTTATCATCGCTTCCCGCGGGTGGACGAGGGTGATATGAGCCGCATGCGTGCAACGTTGGTGCGTGGAAATACGCTTGCTGAAATCGCGCGCGAATTTGAACTGGGTGAATGTCTGCGACTCGGTCCTGGCGAACTGAAGAGCGGCGGTTTCCGTCGTGAATCTATTCTCGCAGATACGGTCGAAGCTCTGATCGGTGGTGTTTTCCTCGACAGTGACATTCAGACAGTTGAACAACTGATCCTGAACTGGTACCAGACGCGTCTGGATGAAATCAGTCCCGGTGATAAGCAGAAAGATCCAAAAACACGTTTGCAGGAGTACCTGCAGGGTCGCCATCTGCCGCTGCCATCGTATCTGGTGGTGCAGGTACGTGGCGAAGCACACGATCAAGAATTTACCATCCATTGCCAGGTTAGCGGCCTGAGTGAACCGGTGGTTGGCACAGGTTCAAGTCGTCGTAAGGCTGAACAGGCTGCCGCCGAACAGGCGTTGAAAATACTGGAGCTGGAATGAGCGAAGAAAAAAGTTACTGCGGTTTTATTGCCATCGTCGGACGCCCGAACGTTGGCAAATCAACCCTGTTGAATAATCTGCTGGGTCAGAAAATTTCCATCACCTCTCGTAAGGCGCAGACCACGCGTCACCGTATTGTCGGTATTCATACCGAAGGTGTGTATCAGGCTATCTACGTTGATACCCCGGGTCTGCACATGGAAGAGAAGCGCGCCATCAACCGTCTGATGAACAAGGCGGCGAGCAGCTCTATCGGTGACGTTGAGCTGGTTATCTTCGTGGTTGAAGGCACCCGCTGGACCGCGGACGACGAGATGGTGCTGAATAAACTGCGTGATGGCAAAGTGCCGGTGATCCTCGCGGTCAATAAAGTGGACAATGTGCAGGAAAAAGCCGACCTGCTGCCGCATCTGCAGTGGCTGGGTAGCCAGATGAACTTCCTCGATATCGTTCCGCTGTCTGCAGAGACCGGTCTGAATGTCGATACCATCGCGGGCATTGTGCGTAAACATCTGCCGGAAGCGATTCATCACTTCCCGGAAGATTACATCACAGACCGTTCTCAGCGCTTCATGGCGTCAGAAATCATCCGCGAGAAGCTGATGCGTTTCCTCGGTGCTGAACTGCCATACTCCGTTACCGTGGAAATCGAACGTTTCCAGACCAACGAGCGCGGCGGGTACGACATCAACGGCTTGATCCTCGTTGAGCGCGAAGGGCAGAAGAAGATGGTAATCGGTAACAAAGGTTCCAAAATCAAAACCATCGGTATCGAAGCTCGCAAAGACATGCAGGAAATGTTTGAAGCGCCGGTTCACCTCGAACTGTGGGTGAAAGTGAAATCCGGCTGGGCCGATGACGAGCGCGCTCTGCGCAGCCTCGGTTACGGCGACGACGTCTAAGCCACTAAAACGTGGAAGGCTGGCAGCGCGCATTCGTCCTGCATAGTCGTCCCTGGAGCGAAACCAGCCTGATGCTGGACGTCTTCACGGAAGAGTCGGGCCGCGTGCGCCTTGTTGCCAAAGGCGCACGTTCCAAACGCTCGAATCTGAAAGGGGCCCTGCAACCCTTCACACCTCTGCTGGTGCGTTTTGGCGGACGCGGAGAAGTCAAAACCCTGCGCAGTGCTGAAGCCGTCTCTCTGGCGCTCCCCCTCTCTGGTATTACGCTGTACAGCGGTCTGTATGTGAACGAGCTTATCTCGCGCGTACTGGAACATGAGACCCGCTTTTCTGAACTCTTTTTCGACTATCTGTACTGTATCCAGGCCCTGGCGGGCACCACCGGCTCGCCGGAACCTGCGCTGCGTCGCTTTGAGCTGGCGCTGCTCGGCCATCTGGGATACGGCGTCGATTTTCTGCACTGTGCGGGCAGCGGCGAACCTGTGGATGACACCATGACCTACCGCTATCGCGAAGAGAAAGGCTTTATCGCGAGTATCGTCATCGATAACAGCACCTTTACTGGACGGGATCTCCGGGCGCTGGCGGAACGCGAATTTCCTGATGCCACCACCCTGCGTGCGGCAAAACGCTTTACCCGCATTGCGCTCAAGCCGTATCTTGGTGGCAAGCCCTTAAAGAGCCGAGAATTATTCCGGCATTTTTTGCCGAAGCGTTAACGAATCAAAAGAAAATCGAGGATTGTCATGGCTGAATTACTGTTAGGCATCAACATTGACCACATCGCCACCCTGCGCAATGCGCGCGGCACCGCGTATCCGGATCCGGTTCAGGCAGCATTTATCGCCGAGCAGGCGGGCGCAGACGGCATTACCGTGCACCTGCGTGAAGATCGTCGCCACATCACCGACCGCGACGTGCGCGTTTTGCGCCAGACTCTGGATACGCGCATGAATCTGGAGATGGCGGTCACTGAAGAGATGCTGGCGATTGCCGTTGAGACGAAACCGCATTTCTGCTGCCTGGTGCCGGAAAAGCGTCAGGAAGTGACCACCGAAGGCGGGCTGGATGTGGCCGGGCAACTGGACAAAATGCGCGATGCCTGCAAACGTCTGGCCGATGCTGGGATCCTTGTGTCGCTGTTCATCGATGCTGACGAGGCGCAGATCAAAGCCGCTGCGGACGTGGGCGCGCCCTACATTGAGATCCACACCGGCTGCTATGCCGATGCTGAAGACGAAGCCACCCAGGCCAAAGAGCTGGCGCGGATCGCCAAAGCTGCCACCTATGCGGCAGGCCTTGGCCTGAAGGTCAACGCCGGTCACGGTCTGACTTACCATAATGTCAAAGCCATTGCGGCGATCCCGGAGATGCACGAGCTGAACATCGGCCATGCGATTATCGGTCGCGCGGTAATGAGCGGCCTGAAAGACGCCGTCGCCGAGATGAAACGCCTGATGCTGGAAGCGCGCAACTAATGGCCATCCTTGGCTTAGGAACCGATATCGTTGAAATCACCCGCATCGAAGCAGTGATTTCCCGCAGCGGCGATCGCCTGGCGCGACGAGTGCTCAGCGATAACGAATGGGCCATCTGGGAAACGCACCAGCAGCCGGTGCGTTTTCTTGCCAAACGCTTTGCAGTCAAAGAAGCAGCGGCTAAAGCTTTCGGTACCGGGATCCGCAACGGTCTGGCGTTTAATCAGTTTGAAGTGTTTAACGATGAGCTGGGCAAGCCGCGTCTGCGGTTGTGGGGCGAGGCGTTAAAGCTGGCAGAAAAGCTGGGCGTGGCGCACATGCACGTGACGCTGGCGGATGAACGTCATTACGCCTGCGCGACGGTGATTATCGAAAGCTAGATTTTGTCCGCGTGGTGCATCAGGACAAACTTATCCCACAGCTGCTCTTCGGATTCAGGACGTGCCGGATCTTTCAGGATTGTATTGGGGATCGGGCACACCTTCTGGCAGGTCGGCGTTTCATAATGGCCGATGCATTCGGTGCAAAGATCGCTGTTAATCTCATAAATGTCGTTACCCATCGAGATGGCCTGGTTAGGGCATTCGGGCTCGCACATATCGCAATTAATGCATTTTTTGGTAATTAACAGCGCCATCAGGAAATTCTCAGAAACATCACAAACAGGGCGGGCATTATACGCTCATTCCCTGTTCAGACCAGTTTTTTTACCAGCGCCTCACTGTGGCGAATGCGCTCGGGGGCATGCTCCAGATCCTGCTGAACCAGCGCCATAAACAGCAGATCAGTCAGCAGCATCTGCGCGCTGGTGGACGAAATCGCCGCGCTGCGGGTGGCCTGCTCCTCGGCGATGGTGTACAGACAGCGCGTCGCCCGCTGCTGCAGGGCATTGGGGGTAAACCCGGTGATCGCCAGTATTTTCCCGCCCACGCGCAGCGCCTCATCGGCGGCAAGATTAATTTCACGCCGTTCCCCGGAATACGAGATGGCCAGCAGCAGATCGTCGGGCGCCATCGCCTGAACCGTCGCCAGCAGGGCGTGCATGTCCTGTTCCGCAATCGCGATCAGACCAATTTTGTTTAGCTTCCAGCCAAAATTACGTGCCACCAGCCCCGAGGCACCAATCCCGGTCAGGATCACCCGCCGTGCCGCGCGCAGCATGCCGACGCTTTCCAGCAGCTTCTCCTCGCTGTTCACATCCAGCGTGGCGTGCATCGCCGCCACCTTCTCTTTAATCAGCTTCTCGCCGACAAGGCGCATTGGGTCATCGCCGCGGATCTGATTATGCACCGGCATCGACTGCGGGTTAGGGTTACTGGCCAGCGCTTCGCTGATCGCCAGCTTCAGCGCCGGAAAGCCTTTAAACCCCATCTTCTGGGCAAATTTAACCACGCTGGACTGGCTGACGCCCGCTTCGCTTGCCAGCTGCTGCGAGCTTAAATGGCGTGCGCGATCGGGCTGGGAGAGCAAAAAATCCGCCAGCTTTTTGTCGCTCTGGGCAAGACCCGCGTAGCGCTGGCGGATCCGAATTAAACAGTTCATGAGTACTCCTGGCGAAATGTGATGACTACAGCAATTGCGAATTCTTCTCGCCTGAATGAATTTTATATTCCATTATAGTGTGACTATTATGAATTAAAAATTCTTGAGGTACAAAAGATGAATCTCGGCTCACTCGTTTCTGAATCCCGCAACCCACAAACTCTGGATCTGGACGCGCTCTCCACGTTCGACCTTGTTACTCGTTTTAATCAGCAGGATACGCTGGTCGCGCAGGCAGTAAAAGAGACATTGCCGGAAGTGGCAAAAGCCGTGGATGCCGCCGCAGGTGCACTGAAAGCGGGCGGGCGCATCATCTACATGGGCGCTGGCACCAGCGGGCGTCTCGGGGTGCTGGATGCCTCGGAATGCCCGCCCACTTTTGGCGTTCCACACGGTCTGGTGGTTGGCCTGATTGCCGGCGGTCCCGGTGCGCTGCTGAAGGCGGTGGAAGGGGCAGAGGACAGCAAGCAGCTCGGCGAAGACGACCTGAAGGCCCTCAACCTGACGGCAAACGACCTGGTGGTGGGGCTCGCGGCCTCCGGGCGCACGCCGTATGTGATTGGTGGGCTGGAGTATGCCAACCAGACTGGCTGCACCACGGTGGCAATCTCCTGTAATCCGGGATCGCCAATTGCCCAGGTTGCGGCGATTGCTATCTCGCCGGTGGTGGGGCCGGAAGCCCTGACCGGCTCCACCCGCATGAAGTCCGGCACCGCGCAGAAGCTGGTGCTGAACATGATCTCCACCGGCGCGATGGTGAAATTCGGCAAGGTGTATCAGAACCTGATGGTGGACATGAAAGCCACCAACGTGAAGCTGATTGACCGGGCGTGTCGGATGGTGGTCGAGGCCACCGGTGCGGCGCGCGAAGAGGCAGAAACGGTGCTCCAGCAGACCGGGTATGACGTCAAACCCGCCATTCTGATGATCCTGAGCGGTCTCGATGCCGCCGCAGCGCGCGCAAAACTCGATGCGCATCAGGGATTCTTACGGGCAGCATTAGAAAACTAAAGAGGCGTGTATGGAAAAAACAGCGGCGCTCGCCAGCGATATTCTTGCCGGTATCGGCGGAGAGCACAATATTCTGCGTCTGGAAAACTGCATGACGCGGGTGCGGGTGGAAGTTCAGGATGACGACATGCTCGATCTGACGCGGCTCAAAAAGCTGCCCGGGATCAGCGGCTATGTTAAGCAGGGTGCGCAGCATCAGCTGATTGTCGGCCCCGGCAAAGCCGCGCAGGTGGTGGACGCCATGCGCTCGCTGATGGGTGGCGCGGTGGTTGATGACGCCGAGCGTACGAAAGCGCAGGCGAAGGCCAAATATAAAGCCCCGATGAGTGACGCGCTGCGCCAGCTGGCGAACGTTTTCATACCGCTGATCCCGGCCTTTATCGCCTCGGGGCTGATCACCGGCATCATCAACATTCTTAAACGCCCGGACATCGTCGGTGACTTTGCGACCCACTATCCAAACCTGCTGGGGATCCTCGGCATTTTCGGTAGCGCGGTGTTTGCCATCATGAACATTCTGGTGGGGGTCAACACTGCCAAAGTGTTTGGTGGCTCGCAGGCGTTAGGCGGGGTAATGGCGGGGATCCTGTCCAGCCCGCAGCTGGCACAAATCACCCTGTTTGGTGAAGCCCTGCAGCCGGGACGCGGCGGGGTGATCGCCGTCCTGCTGGTGGTGGTGCTGATGTGCTGGATCGAGAAAAAGCTACGCAATGCCCTGCCGGGCTCGCTGGAGCTGATCCTTAATCCGCTGCTGACCACCTTAATTACCGGCAGCGTGGCGATCATTGCCCTGCAGCCGCTGGGCGGCGTGATCTCTGAATCCATCGCCCACGGTGCCTCCTGGGCTATCGACCGCGGCGGCTTCCTCGTGGGGGCAGTGCTGTCGGGGACCTTCCTGCCGCTGGTCTTGACTGGATTACACCAGGGCCTGGTGCCGATCCACGTGGAACTGGTGCAGGCGCACGGCTACAACGCGCTGCTGCCGATCCTGTCGATGGCGGGCGTCGGCCAGGTCGGGGCGGCCATTGCGGTGCTGATGAAAACCCGCAATCAACGCCTGAAAAAAGTGATCAAAGGCGCGCTGCCGGTGGGTCTGCTGGGAATTGGCGAGCCGCTGATCTTTGGCGTTACGCTGCCGCTGGGCAAGCCCTTTATCGGCGCCTGTCTGGGCGGTGCGGTCGGCGGGGCGCTGATCAGCTACTGGAAAGTGGCGACGGTGATCACCTTCGGGATTTCCGGTTTGCCACTGGCATTAACCATCGTGACCGGAAAAGTCATGCTCTATCTGTTAGGCTATTTAGTAGCGGTTATCGCCGGGTTCCTGTTTACCTGGCTGTTGGGGTTCAACGATCCAGAGGAGTAAGATTTGGTTAATCATGCGCGTCGCGTTGTCTTTTTTGACCTGGACGGAACGCTGCATCAGCAGGATATGTTCGGCACCTTTATGCGCTACTTACTGCGCCGACAGCCCTTAAATGTGCTGCTTGTGTTGCCACTCCTGCCGATTGTAGGCGTTGCGCTGCTGATCAAAGGGCGCGCCGCCCGCTGGCCAATGAGCCTACTGCTGTGGGGATGTACTTTTGGCCACAGCGAGGCGCGGCTCAAGCAGCTTGAGCAGGATTTTGCCCTCTGGTTTCGCGGGCACGTTACCGCGTTTCCGGTTGTGCAGGAGAGGCTGACCAATTACCTGAGCGCCAGCGATGCCGACATCTGGCTGATTACCGGTTCGCCGCAGTCGCTGGTCGAGCAGGTCTACTTCGATACCCCGTGGCTACCGCGGGTCAATCTTATCGCGACCCAGATGGGGCGCGCGTATGGCGGATGGGTGCTGACCCTGCGCTGCCTTGGGCACGAGAAAGTGGTGCAGCTGGAGAAGCAAATCGGTACCCCGCTGCGCCTCTACAGCGGCTACAGCGACAGCAAGCAGGACAACCCGCTGCTCTACTTCTGCCAGCACCGCTGGCGCGTCACGCCGCTCGGCGAACTTCAGCAACTGGAATGATTTTGTGATTATGTATAGCGGGTGTGTATAATGCGCCCGCTTTTCAGACTGGAGTAATCACCGTTGTCCGACCTCGAACACAATCATGAATACTGGATGCACCACGCACTCCAGCTTGCCAGACGCGCCTGGGAAGAGGGCGAAGTGCCCGTTGGCGCCGTGCTGGTACACAATAATCAGGTGATTGGCGAAGGCTGGAACCGCCCGATTGGCCGTCACGATCCCACCGCTCACGCCGAAATCATGGCCCTGCGCCAGGGCGGGCTGGTGCTGCAAAACTACCGCCTGCTGGATACCACGCTGTATGTCACCCTCGAGCCCTGCGTCATGTGTTCCGGCGCGATGGTCCACAGCCGGATCGGTACGCTGGTGTTCGGGGCGCGGGATGAAAAAACCGGGGCGGCAGGCTCGCTACTGGACGTGCTCAGACATCCCGGTATGAATCACCAGGTGAATGTTATTGGGGAAGTACTGGCGCCAGCATGTTCGGCGATGCTAAGTGACTTCTTTCGAATGCGGCGTCAGCAGAAAAAGCAACAAAAGGCAGGATTGGCGTTATCGGGCGAGTAAGTTCATTCGGCGTCACCACCGGATAACTTTGCGCCAGCTGCTCTGCCGCCATCGCCTCTTTCTCTTTCTCCATCAGATAGCCGACCAGGCTTATCTGATATTTGCGGATATTTTCCACGTAGGCGTAAGCTTCGTGACCGCGCGCGTAGCCGTAGGTCAGCTTGTTGTACCACGGCTTCTGGCTCAGCAGCGGCAGGCGCTGTTTGACATCTGACCAGCTGTCGGGGTTGCCTTTGGTCTTCGCCGTCAGGGCGCGGGCGTCGATCATGTGGGCATAGCCCATGTTATACGCCGCCAGTGCAAACCAGATCCGCTCCTCTTCCGGCACCGTCTCCGGCACCTTATCCATCATGTCCTGCAGATAGCGCGCGCCGCCGCTGATGCTCTGTTCCGCATCGGTACGGTCGGTCAGGCCAAGGCTCTGGGCGGTGTTTTTGGTCAACATCATCAGACCGCGCACGCCGGTAGGCGAGGTGGCCTGCGCATCCCAGTGGGATTCCTGATACGAGATTGCTGCCAGTAACCGCCAGTCAATTTCCTGCGCGTATTTTTCAAACAGCGGCTGCAGGTCCGGCAGGACGTTATCCACCGCCCGCAAGAAGCTGCGGGTGTCGACATAATCAAAGTCACCGCCGTGACCGAGGTACTTCTCCTCCAGCCGCGCCAGGGTGCCGTCTTCATTCATGCCGTTAAAGAAATCGAGCATCGCCGCGGACAGGGTCTGGTCGTCATCCAGTCGGCTGAACCAGGTCACCGGCTGCTCGTCGGTCACATCCAGCGCCACCGCCAGCTCCGGGTGGACGCGCTGATACAGGCTGATGGCGACCGAGTCGGCAATGGTATAAGGCAGCTTGCCATCCTTAACCTGCTCCAGCAGCTCAGTGGTGCCCAGCTTCTCATCGACCGTCCAGCCAAGGTTTGGATACTTTTTCTCTTTCAGCGCGCGCAGGTCATCGATAACCACGTGTCCTGGGGCGACGGTGAGCTGGTCTGCGTTGAGGCCAGTAAGCGAGCGCGGGCGCAGCTTGCCCACGCGATAGACCAGCTGCTGCGAAACGGAGTAATAGGTCGGGCCCGGCTGATAGTTTTTGCTGCGCTCGCTGTTATAAACCAGACCGGCGGCCAGCATGTCGGCCTCGTCATGATCCAGGTCATCAAACAGCTGGCTGATGTTCTGTCGCACCGTGATTTTGAGTTTTACGCCCAGGTAGTCAGCAAACTGCTGCGCCAGTTCGTAATCCAGCCCAATTACTTTGTCGTTGATGGCGGTATAGGTCAGCGGCGAGGAGATCGTACTGACGCGCAGCTCCCCCCGCGCCTGGATGGCGGCGATGCGGTTGTCGGCTTTGCCGAACCAGGGTATGGAAGGCCATAGCGCCGCTGCCAGTAGCAGGGTCACGATGCCAATAAACAAATAATTAATCTTTAATTTTTTCAATAAGTTAATTCTATGTGCTGGGTGTTATGTCGGTCTGTAGTGGCCATAGTAAAAACAAGTATTGCCAAAGATTTCGCGGCATTTTGCGCAAAGTTACGCCACTTGGCAACTTATTAGCGGGAATCGCCATACCGATGGCTAAATAACCGCGTCGATTTTATTACGACGCAAACGGTTTCGTCGGCGCTCAGGATCCACTATAATAGCGCCCGTTTTCCCCCCTTGCGCACACTGTAAGCGCCCCGGCGCTTCGAAGACGAGAGACTTATGATGGAAATTCTGCGTGGTTCGCCTGCACTGTCTGCCTTCCGTATCAACAAACTGCTGGCACGTTTCCAGGCGGCCGACCTTCCGGTAAGCAATATTTACGCTGAGTATGTCCATTTTGCTGACCTGAACGCTCCCTTAACGGCAGAGGAGCTGACCCGCCTTGAACGCCTGCTGAAATACGGCCCAAGCCTGAGCAGCCATACACCGAACGGTAAACTCCTGCTGGTCACGCCTCGCCCGGGCACCATCTCCCCCTGGTCTTCTAAAGCAACCGACATCGCCCACAACTGCGGCCTGAGCCAGGTAAGCCGTCTTGAGCGCGGCGTAGCGTATTACGTTGAAGCCTCTACCCTGACTGACGCACAGTGGGCGGTCGTGGCGACCGAACTGCACGATCGCATGATGGAGAGCGTGTTTGCCTCTCTGGACGACGCGCAGAAGCTGTTCTCTCACCACCAGCCTGCGCCAGTACAGAGCGTGGATCTGCTGGGTGAGGGCCGTCAGGCGCTGATCGACGCCAACCTGCGTTTAGGTCTGGCGCTGGCAGAGGATGAAATTGATTACCTGCAGGACGCGTTTGTTAAGCTCAACCGCAATCCGAACGACATCGAACTGTATATGTTCGCGCAGGCTAACTCTGAACACTGCCGCCACAAGATTTTTAACGCCGACTGGATTATCGACGGCGAGCAACAGCCAAAGTCGCTGTTCAAAATGATCAAGAACACCATGGAACAGACCCCTGACCACGTGCTGTCTGCTTATAAAGACAACGCCGCGGTGATGGAAGGTTCCGAGGTGGGCCGCTTCTTCGCCGATCGCGAAGCAGGGCGCTATGACTTCCATCAGGAAGCCGCGCACATTCTGATGAAGGTTGAAACCCATAACCACCCGACGGCGATCTCCCCATGGCCGGGCGCGGCGACCGGTTCTGGCGGTGAAATTCGTGACGAAGGCGCCACCGGCCGTGGCGCTAAGCCAAAAGCGGGTCTGGTGGGCTTCTCGGTCTCTAACCTGCGTATCCCGGGCTTTGAACAGCCGTGGGAAGAAGATTTCGGCAAGCCGGAGCGCATTGTTACCGCACTCGACATCATGACCGACGGCCCGCTGGGCGGCGCGGCATTCAACAATGAATTTGGTCGTCCGGCGCTGAACGGCTACTTCCGTACCTATGAAGAGAAAGTTGAGAGCCATAACGGCGAAGAGCTGCGCGGCTACCACAAGCCGATCATGCTGGCAGGCGGGATCGGCAACATCCGCGCCGATCACGTGCAGAAAGGCGAGATCGTCGTAGGCGCGAAGCTGATCGTCCTCGGCGGTCCGGCGATGAATATCGGTCTGGGCGGCGGGGCGGCGTCGTCGATGGCCTCGGGCCAGTCTGACGCCGACCTTGATTTTGCCTCGGTCCAGCGCGACAACCCGGAGATGGAACGCCGCTGCCAGGAAGTGATTGACCGCTGCTGGCAGCTGGGTGAAGCCAACCCGATCCTGTTTATTCACGACGTCGGCGCGGGTGGCCTGTCTAACGCCATGCCGGAGCTGGTGAGCGATGGCAACCGCGGTGGCCGCTTCAACCTGCGCGATATCCTCAGCGATGAGCCAGGCATGAGCCCGCTGGAGATCTGGTGTAACGAATCCCAGGAGCGTTACGTGCTGGCCGTTGCCCCGGATCAACTCCCGCTGTTTGATGAGCTGTGCCGCCGCGAGCGCGCGCCGTACGCGGTGATCGGTGAAGCCACCGAAGAGATGCACCTCTCTTTAAGCGACACCCATTTTGACAACCAGCCGATTGACCTGCCGCTGGACGTGCTGCTGGGCAAAACGCCGAAGATGACCCGCGACGTACAAACCCGTAAAGCCAGTGGTAAAGCTCTCGATCTGCAGGGCGTCACTGTCGCCGATGCCGTCAACCGCGTATTGCATCTGCCGGCCGTCGCGGAGAAAACCTTCCTTGTTACCATTGGCGACCGTACCGTGACCGGCATGGTAGCGCGCGATCAGATGGTTGGCCCGTGGCAGGTACCCGTAGCAAACTGCGCGGTGACCACCGCCAGCCTCGACAGTTACTACGGTGAAGCGATGGCGCTGGGCGAACGCTCCCCGGTTGCGCTGCTGGACTTTGCGGCCTCGGCTCGTCTGGCGGTCGGTGAAGCGCTGACCAACATTGCCGCCACCCAGATTGGTGACATCAAACGTATCAAGCTCTCGGCAAACTGGATGGCCGCAGCCGGTCACCCGGGCGAAGACGCCGGGCTGTATGAAGCGGTGAAAGCGGTGGGCGAAGAGCTCTGTCCGGCGTTGGGTCTGACCATTCCGGTGGGCAAAGACTCCATGTCGATGAAAACCCGCTGGCAGGAAGGTAACGAGCAGCGCGAGATGACCTCTCCGCTGTCGCTGGTGATCACCGCCTTTGCCCGCGTGGAAGATGTGCGTCACACCATCACCCCGCAGCTCTCTACTGAAGACAACGCCCTGCTGCTGATTGATCTGGGCAAAGGGCATAACGCGCTGGGCGCAACCGCGCTGGCGCAGGTTTACCGTCAGCTGGGCGACACCGCGGCGGATGTGCGCGACGTGGCGCAGCTGAAAGGCTTCTACGATGCCATTCAGGCGCTGGTGGCAGCGGGCAAACTGCTGGCCTATCACGACCGTTCCGACGGCGGCCTGCTGGTGACCCTGGCAGAGATGGCCTTTACCGGCCACTGTGGCGTGGAAGCCAACATCGCCACGCTGGGCGACGATCGTCTGGCGGCGCTGTTTAACGAAGAGCTGGGTGCGGTGATTCAGGTGCGTGCGGCCGACCGCGAGGCGGTTGAAGCCCTGCTGGCGCAACACGGCCTTGGCGACTGCGTGCACTATCTGGGTAAAGCGGTGACCGGGGATCGTTTTGTTATCGAATCCAACGGTCAGGCTGTGTTTGCTGAAAGCCGCGCCACGCTGCGCATGTGGTGGGCAGAAACCACCTGGCAGATGCAGCGTCTGCGTGATAACCCGGCGTGTGCCGATCAGGAGCACGAGGCGAAAGCCAACGATAACGATCCGGGTCTGAACGTGAAGCTTTCGTTCGACATCAATGAAGACATTGCCGCGCCGTACATCGCGAAGGGTGCGCGTCCGAAAGTGGCGGTCCTGCGCGAGCAGGGCGTTAACTCCCACGTGGAGATGGCGGCTGCCTTCCACCGCGCGGGCTTCGACGCTATCGACGTTCACATGAGCGATCTGCTGGCTGGACGGACCGGTCTGGAGAGCTTCCAGGCGCTGGTGGCGTGCGGCGGGTTCTCTTACGGGGACGTGCTGGGCGCGGGCGAGGGCTGGGCGAAGTCGATTCTCTTCAACGACCGCGTGCGTGATGAGTTCGAAACCTTCTTCCACCGTCCGCAGACCCTGGCACTGGGCGTTTGTAACGGCTGCCAGATGATGTCGAACCTGCGCGAGCTGATCCCAGGCAGTGAAGCCTGGCCGCGCTTTGTGCGTAACCAGTCCGACCGCTTTGAAGCGCGTTTCAGCCTGGTTGAAGTCACGCAAAGCCCGTCTCTGCTGCTTCAGGGGATGGTGGGCTCACAGATGCCAATCGCTGTTTCCCACGGTGAAGGGCAGGTTGAAGTGCGTAACGCCGCGCATCTGGCGGAGCTGGAGAGCAAAGGTCTGGTGGCGCTGCGCTTTGTGGATAACTTCGGCAAAGTGACGCAAACGTACCCGGCTAACCCGAACGGCTCGGCCAACGGCATTACCGCGGTGACCAGCGAAAGCGGTCGCGTAACGGTGATGATGCCGCACCCTGAGCGCGTGTTCCGTACCGTCAGCAACTCCTGGCACCCGGAAAACTGGGGCGAGGATAGCCCGTGGATGCGTATCTTCCGCAACGCACGTAAGCAGTTGGGGTAAGCGTTATGTTGCCGTCGTAGTGCCTGGCGGCACTACGACGGTGTCGCATATTTACGACAACCCCTGTAATACGATGTCGCCAAATGGCGACATTTAAGTTATTGATTTATATGATAGTGGTAATAAGCCCGTCAGGGTGTTGCTAATTAACGACAGATCGTGCGAAAAGCGTACCGCGAGATAATCACAATCATTTCATTAAATGTCCTTATGTTTCATATAATTAAAATTTATATTTGCATTGTGGCATATCTGTTGCATAATAATACCCAGTGGCTCATTCACCCTCTTATGTCAGCCCCTTCGGGACGTGCTACATAAACTTCGAATGACGCACAAAAAGGTGCCTGCCGTCCAACTACTGATTATTGCATTGCTTTATCAGACCTCCGGGCGAAACGTCGAGTTAGGCACCGCCTCATTTCACAACAAAGCCGGGTTTTAACCCGGCTTTGTTGTATCTAACCTATTGTCCAGTTAGCATCTTCCTACACTCCCCCTGCGACAGAGAGTCACGCGTTGAAACGCTGGTCAGTTTTCCCTCGCTCGTTACGACAGTTAGTCATGATGGCTTTCCTGCTGATCCTGCTCCCGCTGCTGGTGCTGGCGTGGCAGGCCTGGCAAAGCCTGAACGCACTCAGCGCCCAGGCGGCGCTTACCAACCGCACCACGCTGATTGATGCCCGGCGCAGCGAAGCGATGACCAATGCGGCGCTGGAGATGGAGCGCAGCTATCGCCAGTACTGCGTGCTCGACGACCGGACGCTGGAGCGGGTGTATCAGAACCAGCGCAAGCGCTACAGCGAAATGCTCGATGCGCACGCGGGCGTGCTGCCGGACGATAAGCTCTATCAGGCCCTGCGTCAGGATATTAATGCCCTGGCGCAGCTGCAGTGTCATAACAGCGGCCCCGATGCTCAGGCCGCGCTGCGGCTGGAATCCTTCGCCAACGCCAATACCGAGATGGTGCAGACTACCCGGTCGGTGATCTTCTCCCGCGGGCAGCAGCTCCAGCAGGAGATTGCCGAGCGCGGCCAGTTCTTCGGCTGGCAGGCGCTGGTGCTTTTTCTGGTCAGTCTGGGGTTAGTTCTGCTGTTTACCCGCATGATCATCGGCCCGGTGAAGGGCATCGAGCGGATGATTAACCGGCTGGGGGAGGGACGAACGCTTGGCAATACCGTCGCCTTTACCGGACCGCGCGAGCTGCGCTCGGTCGGGCAGCGCATCATCTGGCTCTCCGAGCGGCTGGCGTGGCTGGAGTCCCAGCGCCACCAGTTCCTGCGCCACATCTCCCATGAACTCAAAACGCCTCTTGCCAGCATGCGCGAGGGCACCGAACTGTTGGCCGACCAGGTCGCCGGCCCGCTGACTACGGAACAGCGGGAGATTGTCGACATCCTCGATGCCAGCAGCCGTAACCTGCAAAAATTGATTGAACAACTGCTCGACTACAACCGTAAACTGGCTGACGGTGCACCCGAGCTGGAGACGGTAGAGCTGGCGCCGCTGGTGGATATGGTGCTCTCCGCCCACAGCCTGCCTGCACGCGCTAAAATGATGCATACTGAACTCACGCTTGCGGCGCCCGTCTGTTTTGCCGAGCCAATGCTGCTGATGAGCGTGCTGGATAATCTTTATTCCAATGCGGTGCACTATGGTATTGAATCCGGTACCATTTATATTCGCAGTTTTACGCAAGGCTCGCGGGTCTGTATTGATGTCGCCAACACCGGAAGCCCGATCCCGAACGACGAAAAAGCGATGATCTTCGAACCGTTTTTCCAGGGGAGTCATCAACGAAAAGGGGCGGTTAAGGGGAGTGGTCTGGGGCTGAGTATTGCCCGCGACTGCATCCGCCGTATGCAGGGAGAGCTAAATCTTGTCACTGACGACCGTACCGATGTCTGTTTTCGCATCGAACTGCCGCTTGAGTCGGAAAAATCACTAAAATGAATCTAAGTCTGGTGAGTATGTCACACGTCTTTTCCCGCGCCATTAACGCGGTGTTTTCCGCAAAAAAAATTCGCTTATCCCTCTCCTGCCTTTTGCTCGCGGGATGCGTCTCGCATGCCCCGACCAGCGCTATCAGCGATAAGCAGGATGAAAAATTACCCGATCATCAGCTGGCGGACTTCCTTGCGACCGACTGCAATAATATCTGGCAGCTGCAGGGGCACGAAACCGAGAGCAACCCGCTTTACTGGCTGCGCGGTATGGATTGTGCCGAACGTCTGGCACCTGCTGCCGCCCGCGCAGAGGCGCGTCATTGGACGGATGACATCTGGCAGGCGCGCTTTAAGCGGGGTATTTTGCTGGCGAATGCCAAAATTAACCCGGTGGAGCGGCGACTGCTGACCACCCGCCTCGATGCCCTGAGCGCGCAAATTCCCGCCCAGGTACGCCCGCTGTATCAGCTGTGGCGCGACGGGCAAGTGTCACAACTGCAGCTGGCAGAGGAGCGCTCCCGCTACGGCAAGCTGCAGCAGTCTGCCGATGCCCAGCTCGATACCCTGCGCCAGCAGCAGCAGTATTTGCGCTCGCAGCTTGATACCACTACCCGGAAGCTGGAGAACCTGACTGATATCGAACGCCAGCTCTCAACCCGCAAGCCAGCGAGTAATTATCTGCCGGATGCGCCAAAAAGCGCCGCAGCACCGGCAAAAGCTGATGCCGCGCCAGCGGAGCCGGACAGCGCTCCCGCGAAACCAGAGGACGTGAAGCCATGACAACCCGCAAACCTGCGCACCTTTTGCTGGTGGATGATGACCCCGGCTTGCTGAAACTGCTGGGCATGCGCCTGGTGAGTGAGGGCTACAGCGTGGTCACCGCCGAAAGCGGTCAGGAAGGGCTGAAAGTGCTGGGGCGCGAGAAAGTCGACCTGGTGATCAGCGATCTTCGGATGGACGAAATGGACGGCATGCAGCTGTTTGCCGAGATCCAGAAACTGCAGCCGGGGATGCCGGTGATCATTCTCACCGCCCACGGCTCAATCCCGGATGCGGTGGCGGCCACCCAGCAGGGCGTATTCAGCTTCCTTACCAAACCGGTGGACAAAGACGCGCTGTACAAGGCGATCGATAACGCCCTTGAGCACGCCGCGCCCTCCAGCGACGACCAGTGGCGAGAAGCGATAGTCACCCGCAGCCCAATCATGCTACGTCTGCTGGAGCAGGCCAGAATGGTGGCGCAGTCTGACGTCAGCGTGCTGATTAACGGTCACAGCGGCACCGGGAAAGAGATCCTCGCTCAGGCCATTCACAACGCCAGCCCGCGTGGCAAAAAAGCCTTTATCGCCATTAACTGCGGGGCATTGCCGGAACAGCTGCTGGAGTCCGAGCTGTTTGGTCACGCGCGCGGGGCCTTTACCGGGGCGGTCAGCAGCCGTGAAGGGCTGTTCCAGGCGGCGGAAGGCGGCACATTATTCCTCGATGAAATTGGTGATATGCCTGCTGCCCTGCAGGTCAAACTGCTGCGCGTTCTTCAGGAGCGTAAGGTCAGGCCGCTGGGCAGCAACCGCGATATCGACATCAACGTGCGTATTATTTCCGCCACCCACCGGGATCTGCCGAAGGCGATGGCGCGCAACGAATTTCGCGAAGACCTGTTCTATCGTCTGAACGTTGTTAACCTCAAAATTCCGGCGCTGGCGGAACGTGCCGAAGATATCCCTCTGCTGGCGACCCAGCTGCTGCGCCAGTCCGCCGAGCGGCATAAGCCCTTTGTGCGGGCTTTCTCCACCGATGCGATGAAGCGTCTGATGACCGCCAGCTGGCCCGGTAACGTGCGTCAGCTGGTGAACGTGATTGAGCAGTGCGTGGCGCTGACCTCTTCGCCGGTAATCAGCGACGCGCTGGTGGAACAGGCGCTGGAGGGTGAAAACACCGCCTTACCGACCTTCGCTGAAGCGCGTAACCAGTTTGAACTCAACTATCTGCGCAAGCTTTTGCAGATCACCAAAGGCAACGTTACCCATGCCGCGCGGATGGCCGGACGCAACCGCACCGAGTTTTATAAACTGCTGTCGCGCCACGAGCTGGAAGCAAACGACTTCAAAGAGTGATACCGTAAAATCCGATTGATATGCTACTGTGAGCAATCGATTACGAGGCTGCAGACAGGCAAGAAGGACCCCCATGAAAAAGATTGATGCGATTATTAAACCTTTCAAACTGGATGATGTACGCGAAGCGCTGGCAGAAGTCGGCATCACCGGGATGACGGTGACGGAAGTGAAAGGCTTTGGTCGTCAGAAGGGCCACACGGAGCTGTACCGTGGCGCGGAATACATGGTCGACTTCCTGCCGAAAGTGAAAATTGAGATCGTGGTGTCGGACGACATCGTGGATACCTGTGTGGACACCATTATCCGTACCGCGCAGACCGGCAAAATCGGTGACGGCAAAATCTTCGTCTTTGACGTCGCGCGCGTGATCCGTATCCGTACCGGTGAAGAAGACGACGAAGCGATTTAATCCCTGCGCCGCCGGATAAAAAAAGCCCCTCGTCTGAGGGGCTTTTTGCATTACAGCACCTTATGCGGGCCGAAGCATTCGTAGTGAATGTTGTCTTTATTCGCACCCAGTTCAATCAACTGCTGAGCGGCAAACTGCATAAACGCCACCGGGCCACAAACGTAGAACTGCATCTTCGCTGCGCTAAGCTGCTCTTTATACTGCGCTAAATCCATCAGACCTTCGCTGCCAAACAGGGCCTGGGCACGGTCGTTGTCGCTCGGCAGACGATACCAGGTGTGAGCGTGAAAGTCCGTCAGCGCGGCGGCAACGGTTTTCACTTCGTCGTCAAAGGCATGCACTTCGCCGTTTTCCGCCGCGTGGAACCAGTTCACCTGCGCGCCGTGCGCGGATTTCGCCAGCGTGTCCAGCATTGCCAGCATCGGGGTCTGGCCCACGCCTGCGGAGATCAGCGTCACAGGGGTACTGGCATCCACCGCCATAAAGAAGTCGCCCGCTGGCGCGGCAAGGTGCACCACGTCACCGACGTTGGCGCTGTTATGCAGCCAGGTTGAGACCTGACCGCCGTCCTCGCGCTTCACCGCGATACGGTAGCCTTTGCCATTCGGCTTGCGGGTCAGGGAGTACTGACGAATTTCCTGATGTGGGAAGCCTTCCGGCTTCAACCACACGCCGAGATACTGGCCGGGCTGATAGTCAGCAACCGGCTTACCGTCGACGGGCTCAAATTCAAAGCTGGTGATAAGCTGGCTGCGCGGCGTTTTTTCCACGATGCGGAAGGCGCGGGTGCCTTCCCAGCCACCGGTTTTATCGGCATTTTCGCTGTAAATCTGCGCTTCACGGTTGATAAACACATTCGCCAGCACGCCGTAGGCTTTGCCCCACGCGTCCAGCACCTCCTGACCCGGGCTGAACATCTCGTCCAGCGTCGCCAGCAGGTGGCCGCCGACAATATTGTACTGTTCAGGTTGGATCTGGAAGCTGGTGTGCTTCTGGGCAATTTTTTCCACCGCGGGCAGCAGGACCGCCAGGTTTTCGATGTTGCTGGCGTAAGCGGCGATGGCGTTGAACAACGCTTCGCGCTGATCGCCGTTACGCTGGTTGCTCATGTTGAAAATCTCTTTGAGCTCCGGATTGTGCGTGAACATGCGATCGTAAAAATGGGCGGTGAGTTTAGGACCCGTTTCAACCAGCAGGGGAATGGTGGCTTTAACCGTAGCGATGGTTTGGGCGTCTAACATAGCAGCTTCCTTAAGATGTTATTTTAAAGTGTATTTTAAATGCATCTTATAAAAAATAACCCTGCGTTGTAAATGGTTCTTTGTAACATGAATTATTTGCATCACAAACCTGAAAAGAAATCCGTTGTAAAATCGGCAGATCTTTATTCCTCAAACCCTTGCGCTACGGGTAGGTAAACGTTTGCGTAAAATCGTTTGTCAAGACCTGTTATCACTGTGCTAATCAGTTATACTGTTGCCCGTCGTCCAACTGGACTGCCTTTTTCAGGGCAAAAATTTACTTGTTAGCTGAGTCAGGAGATGCGGATGTTAAAGCGTGAAATGAACATTGCCGATTATGATGCCGAACTGTGGCAGGCTATGGAGCAGGAAAAAGTACGTCAGGAAGAGCACATCGAACTGATCGCCTCCGAAAACTACACCAGCCCGCGCGTGATGCAGGCGCAGGGTTCTCAGCTGACCAACAAATACGCTGAAGGTTACCCGGGCAAGCGCTACTACGGCGGTTGCGAGTACGTCGATATCGTTGAGCAACTGGCGATTGACCGTGCAAAAGAGCTGTTTGGCGCGGATTACGCTAACGTGCAGCCGCACTCCGGTTCTCAGGCTAACTTCGCGGTTTACACCGCGCTGCTGCAGCCGGGCGATACCGTTCTGGGTATGAACCTGGCGCAAGGCGGTCACCTGACTCACGGCTCCCCGGTGAACTTCTCCGGCAAGCTGTACAACATCATCCCTTACGGTATTGATGAGTCCGGTAAAATTGACTACGAAGACATGGCTAAGCAGGCTCAGACCCACAAACCGAAGATGATCATCGGCGGCTTCTCTGCTTATTCCGGCGTCGTTGACTGGGCAAAAATGCGTGAAATCGCAGACAGCATCGGTGCCTACCTGTTCGTTGACATGGCGCACGTTGCCGGTCTGATTGCAGCAGACGTATACCCGAACCCGGTTCCACATGCGCACGTTGTGACCACCACCACCCACAAAACCCTGGCGGGTCCACGCGGTGGCCTGATCCTGGCGAAAGGCGGTGACGAAGATCTGTATAAGAAACTGAACTCTGCGGTGTTCCCAAGCGCGCAGGGCGGCCCGCTGATGCACGTTATCGCCGCGAAAGCCGTAGCGCTGAAAGAAGCGATGGAGCCAGAGTTCAAAGTTTACCAGCAGCAGGTTGCTAAAAACGCCAAAGCGATGGTTGAAGTGTTCCTGAACCGTGGCTACAAAGTGGTGTCTGGCGGCACGGAGAACCACCTGTTCCTGCTGGACCTGGTTGATAAAAACCTGACCGGTAAAGAAGCAGACGCTGCCCTGGGCCGCGCCAACATCACGGTGAACAAAAACAGCGTGCCAAACGATCCGAAGAGCCCGTTTGTGACCTCCGGTATCCGTATCGGCTCCCCAGCTGTGACGCGCCGTGGCTTTAAAGAGGCGGAAGTCAAAGAGCTGGCTGGCTGGATGTGTGATGTGCTGGACAACATCAACGACGAAGCGGTTATCGAACGCGTGAAGGGCAAAGTGCTGGATATCTGCGCACGCTTCCCGGTTTACGCATAATTCTGCCCGGCAGAATGAAAAAGGCCGCGCAAGCGGCCTTTGTTTTATCTAGCGTCGGTCGATGGAAATCGCCCCCGGCCCGGTGACGGCCAGTAACAGAAACGCCCCCGCAATACTGATATTCTTATAGAAGTTAATCATGTTCGGCATCACCGCATCACCACTCATATCCCAGTACGGGTGACCAATCACCGCCGTGCCCAGCGTATAAAAGACAAACAGCACCGCCAGCGGACGGGTGAAAAAGCCCAGCACGATCAGAATGGCGGCGGGGACTTCCATAATCACCGCAATAATTGCAGCCAGCATCGGCATGGGCGCACCCAGCTTCGCCATGTACTGCACCGTGCCGTCAAAGCCGGTCATTTTGGGCAGGCCGAAGATAATAAACAGCGCCACAATGGCGATACGGGCAATCAACAGGATCAGCGGGCGGGACTGGCCGAAATCGAAATAGCGTAGTGCGTTCATGACGGTATGACCTTTTTAAGCTGTGTCACTTAACCCTAATACAGTTTTTCAGCCCTCGCCATGAGCCATCCGGCTCTGTTTTTTGTTAATCGAAGGTTAATTTATAGCAGGCTATCGACTTGCTTAATTGTTGCTTTCTCGCCAGACTAGCGCCTCCAAAACGGGAGGGATTCATGGTTTTGCATTCCACACGCTGGCTGGCGCTCAGCTACTTTACCTATTTTTTCAGCTACGGTATTTTTCTGCCTTTCTGGAGCGTCTGGCTTGCGGGAATCGGCCTCACCCCAGAGATGATTGGCATTTTGCTGGGCTCCGGCCTGGTGGCGCGTTTTCTCGGTAGCCTGCTGATTGCCCCGCGCGTCAGCGACCCTGCGTTACTGATCAAAGCCGTGCGCGTGCTGGCGCTGTTAACGCTGGTGTTTGCGGCGGGCTTCTGGGTCAGCCAGCAGTTTGCCTGGCTGGTGGTGGTGATGGTCGGGTTTAACCTCTTTTTCTCGCCGCTGGTCCCGCTGACCGATGCGCTGGCTAACACCTGGCAAAAGCAGATCACCATGGACTATGGCCGGGTGCGGCTGTGGGGCTCGATTGCCTTTGTGATTGGCTCGGCGCTGGTGGGCAAGCTGGTGAGCCTGTACGACTATCAGGCTATTCTGGCGCTGCTGAGCGTGGGGCTGGTGTCGATGCTGCTCGGGATGCTGCTGCGGCCAACGGTGATGCCGCAAGGCGAGAGTCGTCAGCAGGAGAGCGCAGGCTGGCCAGCCTGGCGCGTGCTGGTGTCGCAGAGCTGGCGTTTTCTCGCCTGCGTCTGCCTGCTGCAGGGGGCACATGCTGCCTACTATGGCTTTAGCGCCATCTACTGGCAGGGCGTGGGTTATTCAGCATCGGCGGTGGGCTATCTGTGGTCGCTCGGCGTGGTGGCGGAATTGATTATTTTTGCCCTCAGCAACCGCTTGTTCCGCCGCTTTAGCGCCCGGGATCTGCTCCTGCTGTCTGCCGTCTGCGGCGTGCTCCGCTGGGGGATCATGGGCTGGACGCATGAATTGCCGTGGCTGATTGTCGCGCAAATCCTGCACTGCGGCACCTTTACGGTGTGCCATCTGGCGGCGATGCGCTATATCTCCGCGCGGGAAGGCAGCGACGTGATCCGCCTGCAGGCGGTCTACTCGGCGGTGGCGATGGGCGGCAGCATTGCGATCATGACCGTTTTTGCGGGCTTCCTGTACCAGCATCTCGGTCACGGTGTCTTCTGGGTGATGGCGTTGGTGGCGCTGCCCGCGATGCTGTTGCGTCCGCGGGTCGCGGCGCGCTAAGACTCCAGCATCACGCGAATATGTTCCTGCTGCTGCGCATTCAGGGTCTCAACGGCATGAATGAGCGGCGGCGAGAACAGCGGCAAAGCGGTGGCGTAGGGAGTGATCACCAGCGCGGCCTCGCGCGGTGCGCCCTCCTTCTGGAAGGTCTGCAACGTCACATAGCGAATGTTCAGCGGCAGCAGGGTCAACTCCCGCAGCTGCTGTTCGATCAGATCTTCACAGGCTTTATCCCCCCCGGTCAGTAACACCACCTGCTTTTCATGCAGATCGTTCTCCTGCATCAGCCACGCGCCAAAGATAACGGCCACCAGGCTCGACTCCTCTTCGGAAAAACGCAGGCCAAATTCCGCCTCCAGCTCAAACATCACCTCCCGGGTGGTGCGCATCAGCCGCGGGTAAAGGCGGTTGATCTCCTCCGGCAGGCTGTTGTCGATGCCAATGCCAAACAGGGAGCGATCCAGCGCCTGGGCAAGATGAATATACAGCTGGTCGGTCAGCCCTTGCTCGTCGCTGAAATGCATCCCGGTTTGTCCGCGAAAGCGGACGATCATCCGGGTGATGGCGCGGCGCAGGCGTTCATCCTGCTGATGGGCGTCGCGCACGGGGTCGGGCGTGCGCAGCATCATAAACAGCAGGGTCAGAAACGGTTGTTCATCAACGTGGGGGAGGGGGACCACGCGGCGCTGCCAGTGGCGCACGATCTCCTGCGCCATCAGGTATTCACCGCGCGATTCCGTCCAGCTGCGCTGCACCGGCGAAAACTGCGGGGTCTGGCCCAGATGGTGCTGGAGCAGGCAGTACTGCAAATAGAGCTGCAAAAACTGCACGTCGCGGCACTCAAACTGACGCTGCAGACGACGGGCGCAGAAATTGATTAGCGCCCGTAGGTTGGTATCGTCATATAAGGTTCGCGCAATGCCGAGTTGCTTTAGCGTGGTCTTCAGAGATGGGGTAAACTGCTGCGCGACAAAGTGGGGGCACAGGCGTAACGCCCGGCGCAGCCAGTGCAACAGGCATAAGCGTTGGTCGAGGTGGGTGCCTTCAATCCGGTAGCTGCCATCAGGGTGCGCCGCAATGTCGAGCCGGTGATAGCGCTGGATCTCGATGCGCGTCTCGGCGATGTCCTGCCGGGTCAGGGGACCATCGACCCCATTGATGTCACCGATGCGTTGCACGGTGGCGCTGAAGCCCGGAATATAGAGCATCAACAGAACCTGGCAGCGACGCTGCGAACTGGAAAGTGCAGATGGCATTTCGAGAGTCATCATCATCTGTCGGGTTCCAGTGAGTGTGTCTGATAAGAATAGCTAAAGGATGCCCGCCAGAAAGCGCACCGAAGGGTCTTTCCTTCAGGAATGCTGGCGAACATCACAGAATTTTTGACGTGAGGAACAGATGCAAATAGTTAAACACAGCGCGACGGCGCTTTTTTTGGCGGTTTTATCTTTTACCGTCGCCGCGCATCCTCACAGTTTTATCACCCTGAAAACGCAAATCATGGTCAAAGATAACCAGCTGACCGGCCTGAAGATGCGCTGGACGATGGATGAGCTGACCTCCGCCGATTTGCTCTATGACGCCGGAGAGGCGAAGCCGGGGGATGAGATCTGGAAAAAGCTGGCGGCGGAGGTGATGGCCAACGTGCTTGGTCAGCACTATTTTACCGAGTTCTGGCACAACGGGCAGAAGGTGAAATTCCTTAACCGGCCCACCCAGTACGGGATGACCCGCCACGAGCACCAGGCGGTATTGACCTTTGTGTTGCCGCTGGCAGCACCCCAGCCGCTGGCCGGGCAGAAATACACCTTTTCCACGTTCGATCCCTCGTACTACGTCGACATGAGCTACGCCGAAGATGACGATGCCTCGCTGCCTGCCGGGCTGAACGCCACCTGCTCAATTAAGATAGATACCCCGGAGCCCAGCGATGAGACGCTGAACTTTGCCAGCGCGCTGGATAAAGACGATGCCCCGCCGGAAGACATGGATCTCGGCAAGCAGTTTGCCCAGACGGTGACGCTGCAATGCTCGTAAATCGCCCCCGCCGCTGGCTGCATCTGTGGCCGCTGGCGCTGTTTTTAGTGGTCGCGGCGTTGGGCGCCGTCTGGCTCTGGCAGGCGTGGCCGCAGGTGATGCGCCAGAGCATTCTCTGGCAGCGGGACGTGAACCAGCAGATGAGCGGACTACTGAAAGCGGTGGCCGCCAATCCCACTGCTGCGGGCGGTTCACTACTGATGTTCAGCTTCCTGTACGGCGTGCTGCATGCTCTGGGGCCGGGGCATGGCAAAATCGTGATCGCCACCTGGCTTGCTACACATCCTTCTAAGCTGAAGTCGAGTATTGGCCTGACGCTGGCCTCTTCATTATTGCAGGGCTGCGTGGCGGTTGGGCTGGTGGTGGTGGTACTCACCCTGCTGCAGCTCCCGGCGCGGGAACTGCACATGAGCAGCTTCTGGCTGGAGAAGGGCAGCTATGCGCTGGTGGGCGTGTTGGGGCTGATCCTCAGCGTAAGGGCGCTGAAAAAACTGCGCGCGCTGCTGCGCAAACCCACATTCAAATCTTTTACCCCACAACATGTTCATGATGAACATTGTGGCTGTGGTCATCAGCATCTGCCTACGCCGGCGCAGCTTGAGCGCGGGGACGACTGGCGCGCGCGGCTGATGATTATTCTGTCGATGGGGATGCGGCCCTGCTCCGGGGCGATCATGGTATTGCTGTTCAGTAAGGTTATCGGGGTGTTTAGCTGGGGCGTGGCTGCGGCACTGGCGATGGCGTCTGGTACGGCGCTTACCATTTCGTCGCTGGCGCTGCTGGTACACAGTTTTCGGCAACTGGCGGTCAGACTCAGCGGCAATAAAACGCCGGTACTGTGGCGACAGGTTGGCTGGACAACGCTTGCACTGGCAGGGGGGATAGTCTTGCTGGTGGCGGCAATCACCCTGTGGATGAGTGCGGTGCCGGTGGGAAGAGGGTTGAGACCGTTTTAACAGGGGCGGTCTGATGCCTTCACCCTAACCCTCTCCCACAGGGAGAGGGAACCGCGCGGTGCGGTTATCGGGAATTAACGCTTCAGCGCTTCACTCAGTTCGTCACGCATGCTGGCCAGCATGGATTTCACCACACGTGGGTTACCGGCAACGATGTTGCCGCTCAGTAGGTAGTTGTGGCCGCCGGTGAAATCACACACCAGTGCGCCAGCTTCGCGGGCAATCAGTTCGCCAGCAGCGAAGTCCCACGGTTTCAGACCAATTTCAAAGTAACCATCCACGCGGCCAGCGGCAACGTAGGCCAGATCCAGCGCAGCTGAACCGGTGCGACGGAAGTCCGCGCATTCGGTGAACAGTTTGCCCAGGATTTTCATGTAAGCAGGAGCGTGCTGTTTGGCTTTGAACGGGAAACCGGTCGCCAGAATGGTGCCGTCGAGGTCACGAGCGTTGGTGCCGCGCAGACGGTAGCCATTCAGCTGTGCGCCCTGACCGCGGGAAGCCGTGAAGAGTTCGTTACGCATTGGATCGTAAACCACCGCCACTTCAGTACGGCCTTTGATGCGTACGGCGATAGAAACAGAGAAGTGTGGCAGACGTTTGACGAAGTTGGTGGTGCCATCCAGTGGATCAATAATCCATTGAACATCCTGATCAACGCCGACATGCTCACCGCTTTCTTCGGTGATGATGGTGTGCTGCGGGTAAGATTTGCGAATGGTTTCGATAATAATCGCTTCTGCGGCTTTATCGACGTTAGTCACAAAGTCATTGCTGCCTTTCTGGCTGGTTTCTACAGAATCGGGTGTTTCGTAGTGTTTGGCAATTACATTACCCGCCTTGCGCGCTGCGCGCACGGCGATGGTCAACATAGGATGTTGCATCGGTTACTCTCACTGGATGTTAAAGAACAGGGAAACGAAAACGGCGCAGAGTATAGCAGTGGGATCGGATTCTGTCTTCCGTTTATGGTAGCATGGCCGAATATTCTTCAAACTCAGAAAAATTATGCTGCAAAATATCCGAATCGTGCTGGTCGAAACCTCGCATACTGGCAACATGGGCTCCGTCGCCCGTGCTATGAAAACCATGGGCTTAACCAATCTCTGGCTGGTTAACCCGCTGGTCAAACCCGACTCTCAGGCCATCGCCCTTGCGGCGGGCGCCAGCGACGTGATCGGCAACGCGCAGATCGTCGATACGCTGGACGAAGCCCTGGCCGGCTGTAGCCTGGTGGTCGGCACCAGCGCGCGCTCGCGGACCCTGCCGTGGCCGATGCTCGATCCGCGTGAATGCGGGCTGAAAAGCGTCGGCGAAGCCGAACATGCCCCCGTCGCACTGGTGTTTGGTCGCGAACGCGTGGGCCTGACCAATGATGAACTGCAGAAATGTCATTATCATGTCGCGATTGCCGCCAATCCGGAGTACAGCTCGCTGAACCTGGCGATGGCCGTGCAGGTTATCGCCTACGAAGTGCGTATGGCGTGGCTGGCAACTCAGGAAAACGCGCCCCACGCCGAGCCGGAAGAGACCCCGTATCCGCTGGTGGACGACCTGGAGCGTTTCTACGGTCATCTGGAGCAGACGCTGCTCAGCACCGGTTTTATCCGCGCCGGTCATCCCGGGCAGGTGATGAATCGACTGCGTCGCCTGTTCACCCGCGCACGCCCGGAAAGCCAGGAGCTGAACATCCTGCGCGGTATTCTGGCGTCGATTGAGCAGAAGAATAAAGAATAATTGCGCAAACCGTAGACCGGGATCGCTGCGCGTTACCCGGTAATAACATTAGCGCACGGAAGGTTAAATACCTGACTAAAACAGTCAAGTAAATAGTTGACCATTTTAGTCGGGAATGTCAGACTTGGCCCTGCTATGCAATACCCCCCACTTTACAATAAAAACCCCGGGCAGGGGCGAGTTTGAGGTTAAGTAAGACATGAGACTGACATCTAAAGGGCGTTATGCCGTGACCGCGATGCTGGACGTTGCGCTCAACTCCGAATCGGGCCCGGTTCCGTTGGCTGATATTTCTGAACGTCAGGGAATTTCCCTCTCTTATCTGGAACAGCTGTTCTCCCGACTGCGTAAAAATGGCCTGGTTTCCAGCGTCCGTGGTCCAGGCGGTGGTTATCTGTTAGGTAAAGATGCGGGCAGTATTGCCGTTGGCGAAGTGATTAGCGCAGTTGACGAATCCGTTGACGCGACCCGTTGCCAGGGTAAAGGTGGCTGTCAGGGCGGCGATAAATGCCTCACCCACGCGTTGTGGCGCGACCTGAGTGACCGTCTGACCGGCTTCCTGAACAACATCACCATTGGTGAACTGGTTAACAACCAGGAAGTGCTGGACGTCTCTGGCCGTCAGCATTCTCACGAGTCCCATCGTAACACCCGCCCGCAGGACGCTATCGACGTTAAACTGCGCGCGTAATAAAACGATAAGAATTTTAGAATCAGGCAGGGGCGTGCATTCGCCCCGATGATCGGGTTGTACATCCGACCCGCCGCCTGGTTCCTTGCATTGAAGCGATGTACGGAGTCTATAGAGCAATGAAATTACCGATCTATCTCGATTACTCCGCAACCACGCCGGTGGACCCGCGTGTTGCCGAGAAAATGATGCAGTGTCTGACCCTGGACGGAAACTTTGGTAACCCGGCTTCCCGTTCTCACCGTTTTGGCTGGCATGCTGAAGAGGCGGTAGATATCGCCCGTAATCAGATTGCTGAGCTGGTTGGCGCTGACCCGCGTGAAATTGTTTTCACCTCCGGCGCGACCGAATCCGATAACCTGGCGATCAAAGGTGCGGCCAATTTCTATCAGAAAAAAGGCAAGCACATCATCACCAGCAAAACCGAACACAAAGCCGTGCTGGACACCTGTCGTCAGCTCGAGCGTGAAGGTTTTGAAATCACCTACCTGGCACCTCAGCGTAACGGCATCATCGACCTCAAAGAGCTCGAAGCCGCGATGCGTGACGACACCATTCTGGTGTCCATCATGCACGTGAACAACGAAATCGGCGTAGTGCAGGATATCGCGACCATCGGCGAACTGTGCCGTGCGCGTGGTATCATCTACCACGTTGATGCGACCCAGAGCGTGGGCAAACTGCCTATCGACCTGAGCCAGCTGAAAGTCGACCTGATGTCCTTCTCCGGCCACAAAATCTATGGCCCGAAAGGTATTGGTGCGCTGTACGTGCGTCGTAAGCCACGTATCCGTATCGAATCCCAGATGCACGGTGGCGGTCACGAGCGCGGTATGCGTTCCGGTACTCTGCCTGTTCACCAGATCGTCGGTATGGGTGAAGCCTACCGTATCGCCAAAGAAGAGATGGAAAGCGAGATGGCGCGTCTGCGCACCCTGCGCAACCGTCTGTGGGAAGGCGTGAAAGATATGGAAGAGGTCTACCTGAACGGCGACCTCGAGCAGGGCGCACCTAACATCCTCAACGTCAGCTTCAACTATGTTGAAGGCGA
>NZ_JBOGBT010000056.1:0-1768 GCF_051656365.1 Silvania sp.
AGCACGTTGAGCATCATCACCGACCAGGCGTTATAAAAGCCGTTCCCGGACATCATCCCGCCGTGGGTGACCACCGCCGCTTTGCGCCCGTAGCGGGTAAAGGCGGTTGCCAGCGCGACAATCCTTTCTTCCGCCACCCCACACTGCTGGCTGTACTGCGCCAGGGTGAATCTTTCCGCCGACTCTTTCAGGCACTGGAAACTGCTTTTTACCGTGACCGTCGCGCCGTCGTGCAGGGTCACCTGCTGAGTCACTAACAGCGTGCCGCGATCGCACTGGCTGGCGGGCACCAGCTGGCCCGCCTCATTCACCACCAGCGCCTCATCGGCTTCGGCATCGCTGCCGCTCAGGTGGGAAAGCTGTAAATGCTGCCCGGCGAGGGGATGGTTATCATCGCCGATCACCAGCCAGCAGGCGTTGCTCCAGCTTTTCTCTCCGGCCCGCAGCATTGCCTCGCGGCTGGTAAGGGTCAGGTACTCGGTAACGTAGCGCTGGTTGTCGATAATCCAGCGGATCATCGCCATCGCCAGCGCGGAATCGCTACCCGGTTTGATCGCCAGCCAGTGGCCGTGGTCGTCGGCCAGCACCGTGGTCAACGGCAGAGCGGGTGAAACCACCACATAGTTGAAGTTATTGCGCAGCCGGGTGCTGGCCAGCTGGCGGGCCTGGCGCTTGAAGGGGTTACCGGACTGCGCGGGCGAGGTGCCCATAAACAGCGCAAATTCGACGTTTTCCCAGTCCGGCTTAACGTGCGGGTTTTTATCCAGATCGCCCATCAGCGCGCCGGATCCCGCACGATACGACAGCCCGCAGTAGGCCCCATGAGCACCAAAGTTTTTTGAACCAAAACTGTTCTGGGCAAAGCGGCGCAGAAACCCGTCCCGGCCTTCATCGCTGGTATTGGTGACCAGCAGCTGATTGGCCTTCGGACCGAAAGCCGGATGCCGGGGATCCACCGGGGTGGTGAGATCGCGAATGGCTCTCAGCCCGTCAACATGGCCTTCGCCAAACAGATCTCCCCCTTCGACGACCTCTGCGATCAGCTGTTCAAAGCTGATGCGCTGCCACTTACCTTCTCCGCGTTTTCCGGCGCGCTTCATCGGAGTAAGTACGCGCAGTGGACTGTTCAGACTCTCCAGCAGGGTTGCCCCGCGCGCGCAGGCGGTGGAGCGGGAATCCAGCCCGCTTTCACCCGCCAGCCTGGTCATGGCCTCGGCAAACGGCATCATGCTGTCGAACGGTCGCTCATGCGAGAGCGGATGCCAGGGGTTGCCGGCAATGCGGAGGACCTGGTGAGTGGTCTTATCGACCCGCGCGCGGATCCCGCACAGCGTCCAGCAGCCAAAGCACTGGGTCATGGCGATCGCCTGATCCGGCGTGCTCGTCCAGCCATTGTGGGCGATCCCTTCCGGGGGCAGTGAGTTGCCGTGGATCCTGTCGCGCGTCACCTTCCCTGAGGTGCCGTTGACCAGCCCATCCACGGCCCGTTTTGCCACATCGCGATAGCTCAGACCGAAGGCCGCAAAGCCCCCGACGGCAACGCCTATTTTCAACCATTGACGACGGGATAATTCAGGCATGTTGAAGCCTCCTTGAAAGCCAGTTGACGCCCTCCCGGACGGTAATCATCAGGGCAAACCACAGCCCGAAGGTGCCGACAATTGCCAGCAGACCGTCGGTGCCCATGGGCAGGGTGTAATCATTCATCAGCGCGTTGTTTTTCGGGATCGTTTGCCCACCCATCAGCACGGCCCAGCGCAGCGTCCAG
>NZ_JBOGBT010000057.1:0-13712 GCF_051656365.1 Silvania sp.
CCGCCAGCTATGACGTGGATATCTGGGGTGTAAACCGCCGTACCGCCGATGCCGCGCAGGCCTCGCTCGAGGCGCAGCAGGCAGCGGCGGCAGCCGCCGATCTGACGGTGGCCGCATCGGTGGCCTCGGGCTACGTCACGCTGCTGGCGCTGGACGAACAGCTCCGGGTGACGCAATCGACCCTCAAAGCCCGCGAAGAGGCATTTACGCTGGCAAAACGTCAGTATGAAACCGGCTACAGCTCGCGACTCGAGCTAATGCAATCCGACTCCGAACTGCGCTCGACCCGGGCGCAGATCCCGCAGGTGCAGAATCAGATTGCCCGCCAGGAGAACGCGCTTAGCCTGCTGCTGGGCGGTAATCCGGGGGCCATCGCCCGCAGCGCGGATTTTGACGTCCTGACGCCGCTGCGTATTCCGTCCCAGCTACCGTCGTCGTTACTCAATCGCCGCCCGGATATTGTGCAGGCGGAACGCCAGCTTATCGCAACCGATGCAACGCTGGCGGCTTCGCGCGCCAGCCTGCTGCCTTCGATCAACCTGACCGCAACCGGATCGTTGCAGGACCGCACCCTGCCCGGCCTGCTGGATAATCCGCTGGAATTATGGAGTGTCGGCGGCAGCATTCTGACCCCGCTGCTCAACCGTCAGGCGCTGAATGCGCAGGTGGATATCGCCCAGTCGCAGCGCAATCAGGCTATGTATCGCTATGAACAAACCGTGCGCAATGCCTTTAAAGAGGTGAACGACAGCCTCGATGCCATCGCCCGCTTTGGCGAACAGTTGACCGAGCTGGTGGCCCAGCAGGAGGTGGCGCAGGAGACGCTGCGGATCGCGCAGAACCGCTATCGCAACGGCTATTCATCGTATCTGGACGTGCTGGACGCCCAGCGCACGCTGTTCTCGGTGCAGACCAGCGTCGTACAGGCGAAAAATAACCTGCTGCTGGCGCAGATCGATCTGTATAAGGCGCTGGGCGGCGGTTGGTCTGAAAAGATGCCCGGTGGCGCTACAGGAGTGCCCACACTCCGGTAGACAGTTTCTGTCCTCTCCCCAACGAGGAGAGGACGCCGCCGTGCATTTACCTAGGCCGAGATCTGCTCCATCGCCTGCAAAATGCGCTTGTCGGAGATCGGATACGGGGTCCCCAGCTGTTGGGCGAAGAAGCTGACCCGCAGCTCTTCAATCATCCAGCGGATCTCCTGCACGTCGTCGTCATCCCGGCGTGCAGGCGGCAGTTTGTTCAGCCACTGCTGCCAGCGCTGCTGCACGCTCTCGACCTTCAGCATTTGCGCCCGGTCGCGATGCGGATCAACTGCCATCTTCTCCAGACGTTTTTCAATCGCCTGCAGGTAGCGCAGCGTGTCGCCAAGGCGTTTGTAGCCGTTGCCGGTGACAAACCCGCGATACACCAGCCCGGCCATCTGCGACTTCACGTCCGACAGCCCCAGCGCCATGGTCATATCCACGCGCCCTTTCAGGCGTTTGTTGATATTGAACACGGCGGTGAGGATCTGCTCGACCTGCTTCGCGATGGTGACCACGGTGTCGTTGAGTTCGGCGCGCACTTTTTCGTGCAGTGTCGCAAAGCCCTCTTCGGTCCACACCGGGCCACCCGCCGCGTTGATCAGCTGATCCACACCGCAGGAGATGCAGTCGTCAATCAGATCCAACACTTTGCCGTACGGGTTAAAGTACAGCCCAAGCTTGGCCTTGTTCGGCAGTTTTTCGTGCAGATACTTGATTGGTGACGGAATGTTCAGCAGCAGTAAGCGGCGCAGCCCACGCCACATCGCCTGCTGCTGTTCCTGCGGATTGTCAAACAGCTTAATTGCCACGCTGTCGCGTTCATCCACCAGCGCCGGCCAGGCTTTCACCTTGTAGTTGCCGCGCTTCTGTTCGTAGCTTTCCGGCAGTTGACCAAAGCTCCAGATATGCAGCCCGCTCTGTTCGATACCGTCGTCGGCAACCGCAGATAACGTCTCCTGCACTTTGCCTTTCAGGGCATCTTTCAGTTCGGTCAGGGAGCGGCCTTCCAGCAGCTTTTTGTTCTTGTCGTCCAGCACGCGGAAGCTGATTTTCAGGTGATCGGGCACCTGATCCCAGTGCCAGTCGTCCCGGTCGATGGTGACGCCGGTCATCCGGCGCAGCTCACGTTCGAGCGAATCCAGCAGCGGCAGCTCCAGCGGCGTGGCGCGTCCGAGGAACGCTTCGGCGTAGTTCGGCGCAGGGACAAAGTTGCGGCGCACCGGTTTGGGCAGCGATTTAATCAGGGCAATAATCAGCTCCCGGCGCAGGCCGGGGATTTGCCACTCAAAGCCGCTCTCTTCCACCTGATTGAGCAGCGGCAGCGGGATGTGAACGGTCACGCCGTCGGCATCGGTGCCTGGTTCAAACTGGTAGGTCAGGCGCAGCTTGAAGTTGCCCTGATGCCAGAAGTTCGGATAGTCCAGCTTGCTAACCTGCTCTGCGCCCTCTTTGATCAGCATACTCTTTTCAAAGTTGAGCAGATCCGGCGTGTCGCGGCTGACCGTCTTCCACCAGCTGTCGAAGTGCCGGGCAGAGACCACGTCGTGGCTGATGCGCTGGTCGTAAAACTCAAACAGGGTGTCGTCATCGACCAGAATGTCGCGGCGGCGGGACTTGTGCTCCAGCTCTTCCACTTCATTGCGCAGCTTCAGGTTATCGCGGAAGAAGGCGTGGCGGGTCTGCCAGTCACCCTCCACCAGCGCGTGGCGGATAAACAGCTCCCGCGACAGGGCCGGATCGATCTGGCTGTAGTTGACCTTACGCGCGGCTACCACCGGCAGGCCGTAAACGGTGACCTTTTCGGTGGCCATTACCGCGCCCTGCGCCCGCTCCCAGTGCGGCTCACTGTACGAGCGTTTCAGCAGATGCTGCGCCACCGGCTCCACCCATTCCGGGTCGATGCGCGCGGCAATACGCCCCCACAGGCGGCTGGTTTCCACCAGCTCGGCGACCATCGTCCACTTCGGCGGTTTTTTGAATAAGCCGGAGCCGGGGAAGATCGAGAAACGGGCGTTGCGCGCGCCGGTAAATTCCTGCTTATCGGTATCTTTCATCCCGATATGCGACAGCAAACCGGTCAGCATCGAAATATGAATTTCGCGGTACTCCGCCGGTTCGCTGTTCACCGGAATGCCCAGCTCTTTCACCACCTGGCGCAGCTGGGTGTAGATGTCCTGCCACTCGCGCACGCGCAGGTAGTTCAGGAAATCCAGCTTGCACTGGCGACGGAATGCGTTCGACGACAGCGCTTTCTGCTGCTCACCGAGGTAGTTCCACAGGTTCACAAAGGCGAGGAAGTCAGACTCTTTGTCGTGGAAGCGACGATGTTTTTCATCTGAAGCCTGCTGCTTGTCCATCGGCCGCTCGCGCGGATCCTGGATAGAGAGCGCCGAGGTGATGATCATCGCCTCGCGCACGCAGCCGTGTTTCTGCGCCTCCAGCACCATGCGTGCCAGACGCGGATCCACCGGTAGCTGGCTGAGCTGACGGCCCATCGGCGTCAGCTTGTAGACGGTGGCCTGCTCGTCGGTAGTAATCGCGCCCAGCTCTTCCAGCAGGCGCACGCCGTCCTGGATATTGCGCTTATCCGGCGCTTCAACAAACGGGAAGGCAGCGATATCGCCCAGCCCCAGGGCGGTCATCTGCAAAATCACCGAGGCCAGGTTAGTACGCAGGATCTCCGGGTCGGTAAACTCCGGGCGTGACAGGAAATCGTCTTCCGAATAGAGACGAATACAGATCCCTTCCGATACACGACCGCAGCGGCCTTTACGCTGGTTAGCCGAGGCCTGGGAAACCGGCTCAATCGGCAGACGCTGCACTTTGGTGCGGTAGCTGTAACGGCTGATACGCGCCGTGCCCGGGTCAATCACGTACTTAATGCCCGGCACGGTGAGCGAGGTTTCCGCTACGTTGGTCGCCAGCACGATGCGGCGTCCGCTGTGCGCCTGGAAGACGCGGTTCTGTTCGCTGTTCGACAGGCGCGCATACAGGGGCAGAATTTCCGTATGGCGCAGGTCGCGCTTGCTGAGCGCATCGGCGGTGTCGCGGATCTCGCGCTCACCGCTCATAAAGATCAGGATATCGCCCGGACTTTCGTTGCCCAGCTCATCCACGGCATCAAAAATGGCCTGCAGCTGATCGCGCTCGGTATCGTCCGCGTCTTCGACAATCGGGCGGTAGCGCACGTCCACCGGATAAGTACGCCCGGAGACTTCGATAATCGGCGCATTGTTAAAGTGGCGCGAAAAACGTTCCGGATCGATAGTCGCCGAGGTGATGATGATTTTCAGATCCGGACGACGCGGCAGCAGCTCCCGCAGGTAACCCAGCAGGAAGTCGATGTTCAGACTGCGCTCGTGCGCTTCATCGATGATGATGGTGTCGTACTGCATCAACATCCGGTCCTGCTGGATCTCCGCCAGCAGGATGCCGTCGGTCATCAGCTTCACCATGGTGTTGTCGCTGACGTGATCGCTGAAACGCACTTTATAGCCGATACAGCCGCCCGGCTCGGTTTGCAGCTCTTCGGCAATACGGTTCGCCACCGTGCGCGCTGCCAGACGACGCGGCTGGGTGTGACCGATCAGACCTTTGATCCCGCGCCCCAGCTCCATGCAGATTTTTGGCAGCTGGGTGGTTTTACCTGAACCGGTCTCCCCCGCCACAATCACCACCTGGTGATCGCGCACGGCTTCGAGAATTTCCTGTTTCTTCTGACTGACGGGCAGGTTTTCCGGATAGGTAATCGTCGGGCGCGACGCCTCGCGCAGCACGACTTTACCGGCAGCTTGTTCGATCTCGTTGGCCATCTCCTGATAAATAGCCTGTTGTGCATCAGGATTTTTAACCTTCTTCACGCCGTGCAGACGGCGGGCAAACCGCTGTTTATCACGCAGCATCAGTGAATCCAGCTGTTGCATGAGCATCGGGAAGGTGAGTTTTTGTTGTTCTGTCATAGCGTTAACGGGCAGTGCACTGCCGGATAAATTCTCTTTTTAATGATTGATATAGACTACCACATCGGCGGTTTTTGCGCCTTATTCAAAAAATTCGAACATAGACTTCGATATATTGCGCTATCCCTGCAACAGGATTGTGAATAGAGTGTCAACAAGCAACGGGGCAATCCCCCTTATCAAATACAAAAAAGGAATCACCCATGAGCAAAGTATTAGTTCTGAAATCCAGTATTCTGGCAGGGTACTCTCAGTCTGGTCAGCTGTCCGATTATTTCGTTGAACAGTGGCGCGAACAGCACAGCGCAGATGAAATCACCGTCCGCGATCTGGCGACTCAGCCAATCCCGGTACTGGACGGTGAACTGGTTGGTGCTCTGCGTCCGAGCGATGCGCCACTGACCCCACGTCAGCAGGAAGCGCTGGCGCTGTCCGATGAGCTGATTGCCGAGCTGCAGGCGCACGACGTTATCGTGATCAACGCCCCGATGTACAACTTCAACATCCCAACGCAGCTGAAAAACTATTTCGACCTGATTGCACGTGCTGGCGTGACTTTCCGCTACACCGAGAAAGGTCCGGAAGGTCTGGTGACCGGTAAGCGCGCTATCGTGCTGTCAAGCCGTGGCGGTATCCACAAAGATACCCCAACCGACCTGATTGCCCCGTACCTGTCCGTGTTCCTGGGCTTTATCGGCATCACCGACGTGAACTTCGTGTTTGCCGAAGGGATTGCTTACGGTCCGGAAGTGGCGACCAAAGCGCAGACTGACGCGAAAGCCGCGATCGACAGCCTGGTGGCTGCATAAGATTTCCCACTCCCACCGCCCGGTGGGAGTTTTTTTATCCCCCGCACTCCGCCTGTTATTTACGCGATACCTCGTAGAATCGTCACGCTTTTCAGCATATTAACGGTGCACTTCATACAATGCCTGCCGGTGAAACCGCCTGAAGAGAACTGACGGCAAAATAAACTGGATAAGTACTATGTACACCGTGAGGTGTACATAGTACTCTCTCAAGGAGAGTATGAAATGTGTCATGCGATAGAATTTATCGAAACCACACTGTTTACCCGGCAGATACAACAGATCGCCTCAGATGATGAGCTTAGGGCTTTGCAAAAAGAACTTATCGCCTTTCCGGACAAAGGCGATGTCATCCAAAATACGGGCGGGTTGCGAAAAATCAGAATGGCGACGGGCTCTCAAGGGAAAAGCGGTAGTGCCAGAGCGCTCTACTTTCTGGCAACGAACGAGATTATCTGGCTGGTAATGGCTTACCCGAAAAAAACGAAAGACAGCCTGACCGATGCGGAAAAGGCGCAACTGAAAAAACTGACCACATTATTAAAAAATGAGGTGTGATATGAATTTTTTTGACGAACTCAAAACGTCCCTGGAAGAAGCAGTCGAAATCAAAAACGGGGTTAAAGCCCCGGCACGCGTTAACCGCTATGAGATTGCCGATGTGAAAGCGATTCGCGAGCAGCTTAACGTTTCGCAGGTTGAGATGGCAAAAGCGCTGGGCACCAGCGTCGACACCATCAAAAGCTGGGAGTCCAGAAGGCGTAACCCTACGGGTCTGGCGGCAAAAGTGCTGGCGGCTATCCAGGCCAATCCGGCGTTCTTTTACGCACTGGCGGCGCAGTGAATGGGCGTCTGGCAGAAGCCACAAAATGGAAAAGCCCCAGCAATTGATTGCCGGGGCTTTTAAGGTTCTACCAAATTAATATTTAACATTCATCAACTTAATTACACACTACAACTTCTAAGATGTACGTATTCTCACAGGATTACCGTTGAAGCCAGTTAACGCTACCTCCTGATAAGTGATTGAAATAACATTTATCCTGTCGTGTACATCACCCTCGCGATATATACTCTTGATGCGTGGCCTTAATACTTCGCGATATTCTCAACTGCATACTGAATCGTACCCAAATCGCGAATATTACTCTTTGAAACAAGACCTTACATCATCGCGTTTACTTCCCCATTATGCGATTGTACATATTTACTGCATGGCCTGAAAGCGTGTTCACACTGGTTTTTTACTGATTACCAGGACCCAAACTACAATACTTCGTGGCCATTATCGCATCTCGTTACTGCTATATTACCGCACCGTTAAACCTTTATTTCACTGTGGTGCTGAGTTCTAATCTACTCATTATAGACGCAGTGTCAACCCTGTAATCACCAACATTTATATTTTATTGTTTAATATCATTAAATCAGATAATTACGTGATCCCGATCTGGTTTTGGCCGCCCTTTTTTCGTTCAGCGAGACGATTTAGGCCGTAAATTGTCGTCAAAAACCAGTCGTTTGCGATCCGGCTCTACCGCACGCAGCGGTTCGACCTGGTGCATGGTCTGTTTGCAGCGCTCGACCAGGGTTTGATACTCCCGCGTGCCTTGCTGCTTCCACGCCAGTTCCTGCTCGCTCAGCACCCGGATCGCTTTGGCCGGGCTGCCGATGATCAAATGGTTCGCGGGCATCTCAGCTTTGGCTTTCACAAAGGCCGCCGCGCCCACGATGCTGTTTTCACCGATCACTGCCCCATCCATCACCACCGCATTCATCCCCACCAGCGCGTTACGGCGGATGATGCAACCATGCAGAATAGCGCCGTGACCAATATGCCCCTCTTCTTCCACCACCGTATCCTGCTCCGGGAAGCCGTGCATGATGCAGTTATCCTGGATATTGGCCCCGTCCTGCACCAGGATGCGGCCAAAGTCACCGCGCAGGCTGGCATTCGGCCCCACGTACACGCCCTTGCCCAGGATCACATCCCCAATCAGTACCGCTGTCGGATGGACATAGCTCTCTTCCGGGACCACCGGCGTCATGCCGTCGATTTGATATACAGGCACATAACCTCCTTTACGCGAGCGTCAGGCCACCAAAGCGTTGCCAGTAAGAAGAGCCCGGCGACGGTAGTTCGCCGACCGTGGTTTCCCCTTTTTCACTGACAAACGCCAGCGCACCCGGCGCGACGCGTTGATAAATGTTGATACACAACTGGCGGGCCGTCTGGCCCGCCCAGTGCGGTGGGAGTAACTCCTCCGGTAACAGCGGATCCTTGAGCACCACCCGACGATAAAAATGGATCAGCAGCAGCTGGATCTGGAAGCAGCGTTCCGGGGTCAGTTCATCCGCTGCGGCCTCCCGCAGCAGCGGCAGCAGCGGGCGGAACGAGTCGATAAAGGATTCATACATCACGTTCTGTTCGCTGAGTTGCCAGCACTCTTCCACCCGGGAACGCAGCGCGGCGCGGGAGAGCGCCAGCGGCGAGTGAGCCTCAAAGCAGATCACGTTTTCGGCCACGCCCGCTTCGTGCAGCAGCGCCTGTACATCCGCCAGCTGCTGCGAAGGTGAGGCCATCAGGCTGGGTGCCAGCGTGCCAAAACCCTGCCAGATGAGCTGCTTTTTCACCTCCGCAAGGGTGGTTTTGTCCATCCCTTCAGAGAGCAACAGCAGCCATTTTCCGTCCCAGGCCGGTAGTTCTGCGCGATAAATTTTCGCCTCGGCGCGACGGGTTAAGCGGAGTCCTTTGTCGCTCAGACGATAAAAACTGCGCCTGCCGATGCGCGAAACATCCAGCCAGCCTTCCTTGTTAAGACGAAACAACGCGGTGCGCACAAAGCGCTCGCCAAATCCCATCCCTTCCAGCAGTGCCGCCAGGCTTCCCAGCCAGACTTCGCCGCCGCGATGGGACAAAGCGTCGCCATACAGGGAGGCGATTAAAGAGGTACCGCTGATGGGAACGGAGCTAACCGCTTGCTGAATAAAGGCGTCGAGTTTACTCATGTGATTCATTCTGTTGTGATTATTGTATCGGATGAATCATAGCATAGCCCCCAGGCCGCAGCCCTCCCCTAATATGGAGAGGGCGACAGCAAGGCGTTAGCCGTTGGCGGCGACCTTACGCAGGTCGAACACCCGGCAGGCTTTGCCTTCAGAGCGCGGGATACTGCCGCAGTTGACGATCGTCACGTCAGTGGAGATCCCAACCATCGATTTGATGCGGTGGCGCAGCTCATGGCAGACGTGGCAGCGCTGTTCGTGGTTCAACGTCAGGCTGCTCTCTTTCAGTTCGACTTTCACCGAAAGCGAATCAAGATGGCCCCGACGATTCACCTCCAGCTGGTAGTGCGGCGACAGATGCTCAAATTTGACGATCTCCTCTTCCAGCTGTGACGGGAAGACATTTACGCCGCGGATGATCAGCATGTCGTCGCTGCGCCCGCTGATACGATCCATCCGGCGCATGGTGCGTGCCGTTCCAGGCAACAGACGCGTCAGGTCGCGAGTGCGATAGCGGATCACCGGCAGCGCTTCTTTGGTCAGGGTGGTGAACAGCAGTTCGCCCTGCTCGCCATCTTCCAGCGGCGTACCGTCGTTTGGATTGACGATCTCCGGGTAGAAGTGATCTTCCCAGATGGTCGGGCCGTCGGCGGTTTCGATGCACTCCATCGCCACCCCTGGCCCCATCACTTCCGACAGACCATAGATATCCAGGGCGGTAATGCCCAGGCGTTTTTCAATTTCGCGGCGCATCGCCAGCGTCCACGGCTCGGCGCCAAACACGCCGACACGCAGGGAGCATTTACTGGCATCGCCACCCATCTGGCGCTCAAGCTCTTCGATCAGGTTGAGGCAGTAGGACGGCGTGACCATGATCATATCCGGCTGGAAATCACGGATCAGCTGGGCCTGTTTCTCGGTCTGGCCGCCAGACATTGGGATCACAGTGGCGCCTAAACGTTCGGCACCGTAGTGCGCGCCCAGCCCGCCGGTGAACAGCCCGTAGCCGTAGGCGACGTGGATTTTGTCTTTCGCGCTGCCGCCTGCGGCACGCAGTGAGCGAGCCACAATGTTCGCCCAGGTATCAATGTCGTTCTGGGTGTAGCCAACCACGGTTGGTTTGCCGGTGGTGCCGGACGAGGCGTGTATGCGCACCACCTGCTCCATCGGCACGGCGAAGGTATCAAACGGGTAGTTATCACGCAGATCCTGTTTGGTGGTGCACGGGAATTTGCGGATATCCGCTAACTCTTTGAAATCATCAGGATGGACGCCCGCCGCATCGAACTTGCGTTTGTACATCGGCACGTTGTTGTACGCGTGTTCTAAGGTCCATTTCATGCGCGTTGTTTGCAGAGCGCGCAGTTCATCCATGGAGGCGGTTTCGATCGGGTCAAGCTTTGTCGTTGTTGTCGTTGTCATCGTAGGGTACTCACTTTTTATAATTGCTCAGACACGCTCAAGGATCAGGGCAATACCCTGACCAACACCGATGCACATCGTGCAAAGCGCGTAGCGCCCTTTACGACGATGCAGCTCGTGGCTGGCGGCCAGCGCCAGTCGGGCTCCACTCATCCCCAGCGGATGGCCCAATGCAATCGCGCCACCGTTGGGGTTAACATGCGGGGCATCGTCCGGGAGCCCCAGCTCACGCAGGACGCCCAGCGCCTGCGACGCAAACGCTTCATTCAGTTCAATCACGTCCATATCGTTGATGCTCAGGCCGGCACGCTCCAGCACACGGCGGGTGGCCGGTACCGGGCCAAGGCCCATCAGACGCGGCTCAACCCCGGCGGTGGCCATTGCCACGATGCGGGTGCGAGGGGTTAACCCCTGCGCCGCCGCCATCTTCTCACTGGCGACGATCAGCGCCGCAGCACCGTCGTTGACGCCAGAGGCGTTGCCTGCGGTAACCACACCGCCTGCGCGGAACGGGGCTTTCAGCCCGGCCAGCATCTCGAGGGTGGTCTCAGGACGCAGGTGCTCGTCATGTAACACTTCTGTTACCGCACCTTTTTTACCTTTGATGATCACCGGCACGATCTCCTGCGCCAGAATACCGTTGGCCTGGGCCTGCGCAGTACGCTGCTGGCTGCGCCAGGCGAAGGCGTCCTGGTCTTCGCGGGAAATACGTAACAATTCCGCTACATTCTCTGCCGTTTCCGGCATGCTGTCAGAACCAAATTGCTGCGCCATGAGCGGGTTCACAAAACGCCAGCCGATGGTGGTATCGAAAATTTCATTCTGGCGCTGGAAGGCGCTGGTGGCTTTGCCCATCACGAACGGCGCGCGGGACATGGACTCCACGCCCCCGGCAATCATCAGGTCCGCATCACCGGCACGAATGGCCCGGGCGGCAAAGCCCAGCGCATCCAGACCGGAGCCGCAGAGACGGTTCAGGGTGGTGCCGGAAACGGTCTGCGGCAGCCCGGCCAGCAGCAGCGACATGCGCGCCACGTTGCGGTTGTCTTCCCCTGCCTGGTTAGCGCAGCCAAAGATCACATCATCAATGCGTTCCGCGTCGAGTCCCGGGTTACGCATCAGCAGCTCGCGCAGCGGGATCGCGCCCAGGTCATCCGCGCGGACACCGGATAATGCGCCGCCGTAGCGACCGATAGGGGTACGGATCCCGTCACAAATAAAGGCGTCACGCATCATGCTTCTCCTGTAATCGTGCCGCCGATGCGGTGGGATTTCCCACGGAACAGGGCAACGGTTTTTTGCTGTTGATTAACAATTTCAATGTCGTACACGCCGGTCAGTTTTCCCTGATGGCGAACCTGCGCGGTGGCGGTCAGCTTGTCGTGGGCAAACGCCGGGCGAACAAAATCAATGGTGCAGCCCGAGGCTACCGCCGCCAGCCCCTGGCTGTTGCAGGCGTAGGCAAAGGCGGTATCGGCCAGGGTAAATAGCTGGCCGCCGTGGCAGCTTTTGTGACCGTTAAGCATCTGCGGGGTCACGGTCATGGTCAGAACCGCTACGCCATCATCCATCTCGATAATGTCGATGCCATAGGCCTGGGCGCAGGCATCGTTTTCGTACATGGCGCGGGCGTTGCGCCAGGCGTTATGACTCATAGCTACTCTCCAGAAGCGCGCGCTGGCGCAGCAGGGAACACGGGCGGTAACGTTCTTCGCCGTAGTGGCGTTGCAGGTTTTCCAGAAGGCACAGCAGCCGTTGCCAGCCGAGCTGCTCGCCCCAGGCCAGCGGGCCGCGCGGATAGTTCACGCCCAGACGCATGGCGGTATCGATATCCTGTTCGCTGGCGACCCCTTTTTGCAGGGCGTCGAGGGCCTCATTAACAATCATCGCCAGGGTACGCCAGATAAGCAGACCCGGATAATCGGCCACCTGCAGAACCCGCTTCCCCTGCTGCTGCAGGTGATGCACCGCTTTTCGGGTCGCGGACGTCGGGTTGCTGGCAGCGGCGGCAATAATCGCCACATCGCCTTCCTGACGATCGACCACCACCACCGGATGCCCGAGACGGGTTGCCAGCGCCTGGGCCGTTTCGCCCTGAGTTTCAATCAGCAGCAGATCGTCCAGTTCGGTGACACCGTCACTTCTTTTCGCCACGTGCAGGGCACAGTAGGACTCGCTCACCGACGCCAGCCAGCCCGCGGTCGGTTTGTCGCTGTGCCAGTTGTAAACGCCCTGGCCGCTCTTCTTACCAAGACGTCCCGCCAGCACCAGCTCCTGCTGCACCAGCGACGGCAGGAAACGGCGCTCCTGCCAGAAGGCGTTAAACACCGAGCAGGTAACAGCGAAATTAACGTCCTGGCCGATCATGTCGGTTAACTCCAGCGGCCCCATCGGGAAGCCCGCCCCTTCGCGCAGCGCAGCGTCAATCACCTGTGGGGCAGCCACCTGCTCCTCCAGCGCGCGCCAGGCTTCGGCGTAGTACGGACGCGCCACGCGGTTAACGATAAAGCCCGGCGTGGACTGGCAGCGCACCGGCTGTTTACCCCAGTTCACCGCCAGTTCGCAGAGCTGTTCCACCACCTCGTCGGAGGTCGCCAGCCCGCTCACCACTTCCACCAGCTTCATCACCGGGGCCGGGTTAAAGAAGTGCAGCCCGGCCACGCGCTCAGGGTGGCGCAGATCGGCGGCAATCGCGGTAATCGAGATCGATGAGGTATTGCTGGTCAGAAGTGTTTTTTCCGGGCAAATCGCCGCCAGTTCGGCGAACAGCGCCTTTTTGATCTCCATGCGTTCAGAGGCAGCTTCAATCACCAGATCAGCCGCTGCCAGCGAATGGATGTCGGTCACCGGGATCAAACGCTGTAATGTCTGCTCGCAGGCGCTGGCGCCGAGCTTGCCGCGCGTCACGCGGGATTGCAGGCGGGTGCGGATCCCGTCGATGGCGCGGGAGATGGCGTCGGCATTGATATCGTAAATCAGCACCGGGTGACCGTGGCTGGCGGCCACTTCGGCAATGCCGGCCCCCATGATGCCGCTGCCAATCACCGCGACGGTATGAATAGTGGTCATCTTATTTCCCCGTAAACTGCGGCGCGCGCTTGTTGAGGAATGCGCTGACGCCTTCGCGATAATCGGCGCTGCGTCCTGCCAGGCGCTGGTAATCGCGCTCCAGATCCAGCTGGGCATCCAGGGTATTGGTTTCGGCGGCGTTGATCGCCTGCTTAATCAACCCCAGGCCAAAGGTCGGCTGCGCGGCCAGATGCACCGCCAGCTGCTGGGCGGTGGCGGCCAGCTCGCCGTCATCCACCACCTGCCAGATCATCCCCCAGGCCTGCGCCTGCTCGGCGCTGATTTTCTCGCCCAGCAGGGCCAGGCCCATCGCCCGGGCGCGACCCGTCAGGCGCGGCAGTAGCCAGGTGCCGCCAGAATCCGGCACCAGTCCCAGCTTGCTGAAGGCCATCACAAAATTCACCGAGCGGGCAGCGATC
>NZ_JBOGBT010000058.1:0-4467 GCF_051656365.1 Silvania sp.
CCATGTCCGACGCCCGTGAGCGGCCTGACTATGACGTGCCAGTCCACCTGCGCAATGCCCCGACCAAACTGATGAAAGAGATGGGGTACGGTCAGGAGTATCGCTACGCGCACGATGAACCCAATGCCTATGCTGCCGGAGAAGCCTATTTTCCGCAGGAAATGGCACAAACGCGTTATTATCATCCGACAAACAGGGGCCTTGAGGGCAAGATTGGCGAAAAGCTCGCCTGGTTGGCCGGACAGGATCAAAATAGCCCTATAAAACGCTACCGTTAGGCCTATCGTTGCGGTAATGTTGGTAACGTATCTGATGATCGCAGGCTGCGGTCATTTCCTCCTATTTTTTAATTCGATAAGCACAGGATAAGCATGCTCGATCCCAATCTGTTGCGTAACGAGCCAGACGCAGTCGCTGAAAAACTGGCACGCCGGGGCTTTAAGCTGGATGTAGATAAGCTGGGCGCTCTCGAAGAGCGTCGTAAAGTTTTGCAGGTACAAACCGAAAACTTGCAGGCAGAGCGTAACTCTCGATCGAAATCCATCGGCCAGGCGAAAGCGCGCGGGGAAGACATTGAGCCATTGCGTCTGGAAGTGAACAAACTCGGTGAAGAGCTGGATCAGGCGAAGGCTGAGCTGGAAGAGCTGCTCGCAGAAATTCGCAATATCGCGCTGGCTATCCCGAATACCCCAGACGACAGCGTCCCTGTCGGCAAAGACGAAAATGACAACGTTGAAGTGAAACGCTGGGGCACGCCTCGCGAATTCGATTTTGACGTGCGCGACCATGTCACCCTCGGTGAAATGCACGCGGGCCTCGATTTTGCCGCTGCCGTTAAGCTGACCGGTTCCCGCTTTGTGGTGATGAAAGGGCAGATCGCCCACCTGCACCGCGCGCTGGCCCAGTTCATGCTGGATCTGCACACGGAACAGCACGGCTACAGCGAAACCTACGTCCCGTATCTGGTGAACCACGATACGCTGTACGGCACAGGCCAGCTGCCGAAGTTTGCCGGCGATCTGTTCCATACCCGTCCGCTGGATGAAGAAGCCGACAGCAGCAATTATGCACTGATCCCAACCGCAGAAGTGCCGCTGACCAACCTCGTTCGCGACGAGATCATCGACGAAGACGATCTGCCGATCAAACTGACCGCGCACTCGCCGTGCTTCCGTTCTGAAGCGGGTTCCTACGGGCGTGATACCCGTGGTCTGATCCGTATGCACCAGTTCGACAAAGTCGAAATGGTACAGATCGTGCGTCCGGAAGAGTCCATGGCCGCGCTGGAAGAGATGACCGGTCATGCAGAAAAAGTGCTGGAGCTGTTGGGCCTGCCGTACCGCCGTATGGCGCTGTGTACCGGTGACATGGGCTTTGGTGCCTGCAAAACCTTCGACCTGGAAGTATGGGTTCCGGCGCAGGGCACCTACCGTGAAATCTCCTCCTGCTCTAACGTCGGAGATTTCCAGGCTCGCCGTATGCAGGCGCGCTGCCGTACTAAGTCTGATAAGAAAACCCGTCTGGTTCACACCCTGAACGGCTCGGGTCTGGCTGTAGGACGTACCTTGGTTGCCGTGCTGGAAAACTACCAGCAGGCTGACGGTCGCATTGAAATTCCTGAAGTGCTGCGCCCGTACATGAAAGGCCAACAGTTCATCGGCTAATCTATCTGCCTTAACAAAAAAGCGCCTGCGGGCGCTTATTTTATGCCCCGCTTTTGACATCAGGCAATACCTCTTACCTCCAAAGTAGTAATACTTCCCCACAGATGGTTAGCATAAACATCGGCTAACACATTCATCCTTTATATAAATAACTATATAGCGGTTATTGCCGCAAATTTTATCATTGTGAGCAATCAAAGTGAGAGTCTATGAAAATGAAAACGCCGGATGCGTTGCTTGCTGCTGAGGTGAGTCGTCGTGGGTTGATGAAAACCACTGCGATTGGCGGCCTGGCGGTTGCCAGTAGCGCATTAACATTGCCTTTTTCACGCCTGGTCTCGGCTGCAGAAGCCCCGGCTGCGGTAAAGCCTGATGAGAAAGTGGTCTGGAGCGCCTGCACAGTAAACTGCGGCAGTCGCTGCCCGCTACGCATGCACGTTGTCGACGGTGAAATCAAATATGTCGAGACGGACAACACGGGTGATGATAACTACGATGGATTACACCAGGTTCGGGCCTGTTTGCGTGGACGCTCAATGCGTCGTCGCGTCTACAACCCTGACCGCCTGAAATACCCGATGAAGCGCGTCGGCAAACGTGGCGAAGGCAAGTTCGAGCGTATCAGCTGGGAAGAGGCCTTTGATACCATCGCCAGCAATATGCAGCGTTTGATTAAAGATTACGGCAATGAGTCAGTCTATCTGAACTACGGTACCGGGACCCTGGGCGGGACCATGACCCGCTCATGGCCACCCGGTAAAACACTGATTGCCCGTCTGATGAACTGCTGCGGCGGTTACCTCAATCATTACGGCGACTACTCCACCGCGCAAATTGCTGCAGGCCTGAGCTATACCTACGGCGGCTGGGCGGATGGTAACAGCCCGTCGGATATAGAAAACAGCCAGCTAGTCGTCCTGTTCGGTAATAACCCCGGTGAAACGCGCATGAGTGGCGGTGGGGTAACGTACTACATTGAACAGGCACGGCAGAAATCCAACGCCCGGATGATCGTGATTGACCCACGCTATACCGACACCGGAGCAGGGCGTGAAGATGAGTGGATCCCGATCCGTCCCGGTACTGATGCAGCGCTGATCTCCGCGCTGGCATGGGTGATGATCCGCGAGAATCTCGTCGATCAGCCGTTCCTCGATAAATACTGCGTCGGCTTCGACGAAAAAACGCTGCCGGAAGGTGCGCCCGCGAACGGCCACTATAAAGCCTATATTCTCGGTCAGGGTAATGACGGTATCGCCAAAACCCCCGCATGGGCGGCGGCGATCACCGGTATTCCCGAAGCGCGGATTGTGCAGCTGGCGCGGGAAATTGCCGGAGCCAAACCGGCCTTTATTTCACAAGGATGGGGCCCGCAGCGTCATGCCAACGGTGAACTGGTGTCCCGCGCAATCTCCATGCTGGCGATTTTGACCGGTAATGTGGGGATCAACGGCGGTAACAGCGGCGCGCGCGAAGGCTCGTATTCTCTGCCGTTTGTCCGCATGCCCACGCTGGAAAACCCGGTTCAGACCAGCATCTCCATGTTTATGTGGACCGATGCTATTGAGCGTGGTCCGGAGATGACCGCCACCCGCGACGGCGTGCGCGGTAAAGACAAGCTCGACGTGCCGATCAAGATGATCTGGAACTACGCCGGTAACTGTCTCATCAATCAGCACTCTCAGATCAACCGCACCCATGACATCCTGCAGGATGACAAAAAATGCGAGCTGATTGTGGTGGTGGATTGCCATATGACCTCGTCGGCGAAGTATGCCGATATCCTGCTGCCGGACTGCACCGCCTCTGAACAGATGGACTTTGCGCTGGATGCCTCCTGCGGCAACATGGCATACGTCATTTTTGCCGACCAGGCGATCAAACCCCGTTTCGAATGCAAAACCATCTATGAGATGACCACTGAGCTGGCAAAACGGATGGGCGTTGAGCAGCAGTTCACCGAAGGCCGCACCCAGGAAGGGTGGATGCGCCATCTGTATGAGCAGTCACGTACCGCAATTCCTGAGCTGCTGTCGTTTGATGAGTTTCGTCAGCATGGCATGTTCAAGCAACGCGATCCTGAAGGGCATCACGTGGCCTATAAAGCGTTCCGCGCCGATCCTGTCGCTAACCCGCTGACCACGCCATCCGGCAAAATCGAGATCTACTCCGCGCAGCTGGCGCAAATTGCTGCTAGCTGGGAGCTGGACAAGGACGATGTGATCGATCCGCTCCCGATTTATAGCCCTGGCTTTGAAAACTACGACGATCCGCAGAGCAACGATTATCCGCTGCAGATGACCGGTTTCCACTATAAAGCGCGTACCCACTCAACCTACGGCAACGTGGACGTACTGCAGGCGGCCTGCCGTCAGGAGATCTGGATCAATCCGCTGGATGCGCAAAAGCGCGGGATTAAAAACGGCGAACGGGTGCGGATCTTTAATGGCCGCGGCGAAGTGCATATTGAAGCCAAAGTGACGCCGCGTATTCTGCCGGGCGTTGTCGCGTTAGGCGAAGGGGCCTGGTACAACCCGGACGCCAGCCGTGTCGATCAGGCTGGCTGCATTAACGTGCTGACCACCCAACGCCCGTCGCCGCTGGCGAAAGGCAACCCGTCCCACAGTAACCTGGTTCAGGTTGAAAAGGCGTAAGGAGTAGCCCATGACCACTCAGTATGGATTTTTTATTGATTCCAGCCGCTGCACCGGGTGTAAAACCTGCGAGCTGGCGTGCAAGGATTACAAGGACCTGACTCCGGACGTCAGCTTCCGCCGCATCTACGAGTACGCGGGCGGCGACT